>JAUHVS010000532.1 GCA_030424955.1 bacterium
GTGGCGAGAATGCCCATCTGGAACTTGGAGAGATCCTGCTTTTCGATCTCGTCCACCACGCTATCGACGCCGCGCACATATTCGAAGAAGTCGGCCTGGTAGGGGAACTTGGCCATCAGCGTGCGGACGCGGAAGAAGTCGTCGTCGCCGGCATGCCGGTTGGTGTCGAGCATGGTGTAGGCGGCGGTGATCACGCTCTTGTTGTGGTTGCGGTCGGTCTTGGAATGCAGCCCGTGCGTCACCAGCGCGAAATAGACGGAGCGCTGCCGCACGCCCAGCGCATTGGCGAGCCGGCGCACGCGGTCGCGGGAAATGGCCAGGGTCCGGAAGCGCGTCGGCTTGTCTGGCGGCGCCATCACATAGGCAAAAAAGAGGTGCAGGCTCGCCCCGATCAGGCCCGAGAGGAAGGCGGTCAGGGTCATCATCAGCGCCGCCGGGGCGTCGAGCACCACGGCGCTGTGCAGGGTGTAGGCCGGCAGGTTGATCCAGTCGGTGATCAGGAACTCCACCGGCTCGCCGCCCCGCAGGCCGAACACCAGATCCATCGCCAGCGTGGCCAGGAAGGTGAGCGAGAAGGCGGCGTTGGTGATCCGCAGGACCACCCGCTCCTCGAGCCGCACCCGCAGCAGCCACGGCAGGGTGATGGCGATGGAGCCCAGGGCGGGCAGGACCAGGGCGAGGGTGCCCAGGCTGCCCATCAAGACGTCGGTGGTCACGCGATCTCCTTGTAGGCGAAGCCCACCTGGGCGGGGGGCAGGTAGCCGCGGTTGCCCCGGAACCACTCGATGGAGGACGGCGCGTGGGGCAGCGGGGCCATGCGGGTCGTCCAGGGCCGGAAGGCGCCCTCATCGAAGACCTGGATCGCGCCGGTGTCGGGATCGAGGCTCGCCAGGTGCACCCAGCCGTTGGTCACCATGCGCCCCACCACGGGGCGGGCTGCGGCGATGGCCAGCAGGCGCTCGGGGGGGGCCTCCACGACGCACAGCAGCCGCACGGGCTCATGGAGCTCCACCATCTGGTGGTACAGGCCGATCTTCAGGTCGCTCTGGTGGCCGTCCATCACCCCCAGGTAGCCCGTGACGTTGTGGGCGGTCTTGGTGCCGCTGCCGTAGCCGAAGGGGTCGATGGCGGCGAACCAGTACTCCAGGTTGATGCCGGCGCCCACGGGCACCGCCATCTGCAGCAGATCCGCGAGGATGCGCCCATCGGCGTCGGTGTCGGGGTCGTAGGAGCACAGGAAGGCGCGCTGGTCGAGGAACAGCCCGCGGCTCCAGGCCCGGCGGCCCACCAGGCACAGGGCGTTGCCGTTGTGGTTGTACTCGGGTCGGGGCTGCGAGAAGTCGTTCACGCGGGCCTGCACGTGGCGCAGGGCCTGCGCCGGGGTCGCGTCCAGGGCGGCGTTCTCGAAGCGCCGGGTGCGCTCGAGGGCGTCGCGGCGGGCGGCCTCGAGCAGGGCGTCGAGGGTCTCGGTCAGCAGGGCCTTGTGGGCCGCCGGCACCTCGTCCTCGTCTGCGATGAGCACGTCGTCGTTGGCGGTGTTGTGGTAGCCGCCCACGAACCAGGTGCCGTCGGGGATCACCACGCCGTCGGCCGCCAGGGCCGCCCGCACCCGCGGATCGTTGGCCATGCGGGCAAACAGCCGCGCGTTGGGGGCGCTGCGGCCGCCGCCGCAGGCGCCGCAGTTGTAGGCCGCCGCGTGCGGGTTGTTCTCGGAGTCCGAGCCGTGGCCGAAGCAGAGCACCAGCGGGGCGAAGTCGCGCAGCAGCGACATGGCCTCCAGGGTCGCGCGGACCGCCCGCACCTGCTCGGCCAGCGTGAAGCCCAGCTGCCAGCCGCGCGGGTGGCGGGCGTCGCCGTCGGCCTCGTAGATCAGCCGGGTCTTGCCCGCCTGGCTGAAGCGGTTGAGCCGCTCGTGCAGGCGCGGCGACAGCACCTGGGTGGTCAGGGGCGCCGCGCTGAAGGCCCCCGCCAGGGTCACCACCGCCCCGCGCAGCAGGGTCTGCGAGCCCACGCGCATGCTGTGCTTGGCGAGGGCCCGCCAGCGCGCGGGGGGCGGCTGGGCGTCCACGAACGCCTCGCGCACGAAGTGCTGCGGCTCAACCGCCGCCGGCCCGAGGGCGATGGGGCGGCTGTCGTGCACGCCCTGGTAGTACATCGACAGCCCGTAGTTCGCCGCGACGCCCAGGGTCTGGATCCACGGGGCCACCTCCTCGGCGTGGCGGCGCAGCGACTCCTCGCGGTCGTCGATGCAGAAGCTGCACTGCACGCGGGGGGCGGGCACCTGCTGGCGCCGGCTGTCCACGGCGTGGCGGGCGATGGCGTCCAGGTGCTCCACCCGGAAGCGGTGCTCGTAGGCGGCGTGCAGCAGCGTGCGCCGCCGCAGGGCGTCGAAGCGCTGGATCTCGGCGAGGAGCGCCGTCAGCTCGCCGTCGCTGAGCTGACCCAGATCGTAGTCGTTGAGCCCCAGGTACTGGGCCACCTGGAACATGAGCCAGGCGGGATCGCAGGCGGGGGCCTCGGGGGCGTGGTCGGTGGTGGCGGGCAGCCGGCCCAGCAGGGGCCCCTCGCCCGGGCCGAGCAGGTGGGCGCCGATGCCCACCTCGATCACCAGGGCCACCGCGATGAAGTCCGCCAGATCCACCGGCTGCGCCTGGGGCAGCGGCGCGGTGTCGGGGCGATCGGCCAGCCGCTGGAACATGCCGGCCCAGCCCGGCAGCGACAGGGTGGTGCGCTCGATGATCGTCTGCCAGTGGGCCGGCGGGTGGCCCAGGCGCGTCAGCATGAGGCGGATGGTCTCGATGGCGTCCGCGCCCTGGCCCTCGGGGCTGCGGAAGAAGGCGCGGATGTGGGCCAGCCAGCCCCGGCCGACGCCGCGGCTCGAGCGCAGGTGCGCCCGCACGGCGTCGAGGAAGGGGCGGTCGCGATCGCTCATGGGCCAGTGGGCGACGCCCTGATCCAGGTAGGCCCCCGACCAGCGGATCAGCAGGGCGTGGGCCAGCCCGTCGATGTCGCCGTGGCCCGTCACCAGCAGGTGATCCCGCAGCCGCTGCGGCGCAGGCGCCGACGGGCGGGTGGGCTGACCCCGCAGCCGGCGCTCGCACACCGCCCACAGGCGGCTCAGCGCCCGCGGCTGATCGCCCCCCGCGTTCGACACCAGGTGGTGGAAGGCGCGGGGGTCCAGGCCGGGCCGCGCGGCCGTCAGCAGATCGGTCTCCGAGAGGTGCCACGCCAGGGCCTGGCCGCTCAGCATCACCAGGGGGTGCACCAGCATGGCGTGCATCAGCCGGTGGCGGGACACCCGCCCGGCGATGGGGGCGTCGTCGGGCTCGGCGCGGCGCACGGCCCAGGCCAGGTCGGCCTCCTGGATGCGGCCACGCCGGTACTCCGCCTCGTAGGCGGCCTCGGACCAGTAGGGGGCGTGCCCGAAGAGGCGGGCGGCCTCCAGGACGGCGTCGTCAAAGCTCAGCGCTTCGAAGTGGTGCAGCGGGTTGTGGTGCACGAAGCGGTCGAGGGGGCTCTGGGCGGGCACCAGGTGCCGCACATGATCGACGGCCGCGCGGATGAGCGAGTGGGTCGAGTCAGGCATGGGACGGCCCGTTCTCCTGAGGGCGCAGGCGCCCTGCGCCTGTGAGGGGGGCGCCAGCCACGGGACGCTGGCGGCGGCGGGCGATCATCGGGCGACCCGGAAGGCGCGCTGGTGACCCGACACCCCCGTCAGCCGGTTGAGGCCCTCGATGGTGAGGGTGGCGTTGGGCCACTCGTTGGCCATGCCCGCCAGCCGCTCCTGGGTGGTGTGGTCGATCATCTGCACGTCATCGACCTGCAGGACCACGCGCTCGATGGCAGGGTCCTGCGCGGGGCTCAGGGCCCGCTGCAGGGAGAGCAGGTTGGTGAAGATCAGCATCCCGTGGGCGCGCACGACCAGCGTGCTGCCGTCGCGGTGGGCCTCCAGCTGGGCGGTGAACAGCTGGCGGATCTTCGCGCCGCGGGCCAGGTGCAGCGCCACCTTCAGGGCCAGGCCGGCGGCGACGCCCACGAGCAGATCCTCGGCGAGGGTGACGGCGAAGGTCGTGAAGAACAGCGCGAACTGGTCCTTGCCGATGTGCAGCATGTGGCGGAACTCGCTCGGCGAGGCCAGCCGCACGCCGACCATCACCAGCATCGCGGCCAGCGCGGCGAGCGGGATGAGGTGCAGCAGGCCGGGCACCGCGGCCACGAAGACCAGCAGGGCCAGGCCGTGCACGAAGTTCGCCCAGCTGCTCTTGGCGCCGGCGTCGATGTTCGCCTTGGAGCGCACGATCTCCGAGATCATGGGCAGGCCGCCGATGAAGGCGGTCAGCAGGTTGGCGGCGCCGGTCACCATCAGGTCGCGGTCCAGGTTCGACACCCGCTTCTCGGGGTCCATCGCGTCCACGGCCAGCACGCTCAGCAGCGACTCCACCGAGCCCACCAGGGCGAACATCACGATGTACTTGATGGAGGTGCCGCTGGTGATGGCCGAGAAGTCGGGCCCCGTGATGGCGTCGAGCAGGTTGCCCGGCAGGTTCACCAGGAAGGCCGGCCCCAGCTCGTGGAGCTGCCCGGCGACGGTGTAGGTGTGGTCGCCCGACAGGTTGAACAGCAGCGACAGCGGCACCGCGGTGAACAGCACCACCAGGGGGGCCGGCACCTTCTTGAGGGCGGCGAAGGGCAGCCTGGGCCACGCGATCAGGATCAGCACCGAGAGCGCGCCGATCAGCACGA
>JAUHVS010000533.1 GCA_030424955.1 bacterium
CGTTCGATCGCACCCGGCCGCTCTGGCGGATGGTCGTCATCGAGGGACTCGAGTCGGGCCAGGGCGCGCTGTGGTCGATGATGCACCACGCCATCTCCGACGGCATCGGCCAGCTCCGCATCGCCGAGATGTTCCAGGACATCGAGCGAGACGTGCCGCGTGCGCCCGACATCGACCTGGAGGGAATCGTCGCCGCAGCCGCCGCCGCGCATCGCCAGAAGGAGGCCGGCGGCGATCTCGGGCCGAGCCTCGCCGCGGCCACGGCCGGGTCGCTCGGCCATCTCGCCCGCCGCCTCGGCGGCAGCCCCCTTGAAGAAGATGCGCAGGCCCAGCAGCAGCACGGCCACCGACAGCGCGCCACACAGCGCCCCCCAGAACCAGTAGGGCAGGAACAGCGCGTTGGCCATCTGCGCCACGTCGCTGGGCATGACGCCGGCCGACGTGTGGGCCTCGGCGGTGAACAGGTAGTCGCCGCGGCTGAACACCGACAGCGCCAGCTGCACCGACAGGAACACCACGGTCACCTGCGAGGCCCAGGGCTTCGCCTTGAGCGCGGTGGCCAGGCAGGCGGCCGCCACGGCGGCCACGAAGAGCATGCCGAACCAGCCGCGCACCACGAACAGCTCAGCCACCGCCAGCAGCCCCCCGAAGAAGATCAGGGTGTTGCGCGCCGAGCGCTCGTGGCGGCCCATGGCGAAGCCCAGCCCGGCCACCAGGGCTGGCCCCACCAGCCCACCGGCCGACACGAAGGCCCGCCCGAGCCGCCCCGGGTTGCCCCGCCACTGGGCGACCCCTGAGCCGTTCGGCCACATGTTGAACTCTTCGAAGCTGCCGCCGATGAACAGCGCCGCGATCCCGTGGCCCAGCTCGTGGGCCAGGGTGCTCAGCCACATCAGGGGGCGGCCGATGACGTGCCCGTAGGGCACGAAGTACAGGGCCACGGTCACCACCACGCTGAGCACCAGGAAGACCTGGGCGCGCTGCAGGGACGTCAGGGAGTTCGATGCGCTCACGCAGATCCTCTCGTCGGGGGGGGCGCCGCCCGGGCCGTCGTGGCCCTCAGGGCGCGCTCAGCTCGTCGCACACGTAGTGGTTGACCCGCGGGGGCGTGGTGCCCTCGGGCACCTCGGACACCGTGAAGAAGCTCAGCCCATCGGCGGCGTACCCGACGGCCTCGCCCTGCAGCTCCGACAGGGGCCCCGAGGCCGCGCGGATGGGCTGGACGGCCCCCAGATCCGCGGGCGTCTGCCCCGGCGCCAGGCTGTAGGCGTAGGTGCCTGTGTACACCCGCACCAGCACCTGCCGGCCGTCGGCGCGCAGATCGGCGCCCGTCACCAGGCGGCCCAGGGCCTCGGGCACCGGGATCCCCGGCGCCGCAAAGGTGCCCGCCACCGTCACCGCCACGGGCACGTCGTCGCGGAAGGGCCCGCGGCCCTCGAAGATGCGGGTCTGCTCGAAGTCGCCGCCCTTCTCGATCAGCCAGAAGGTCTGCCCGTCGCCGGCCACCAGCAGCGCCTCGACGTTCACGGGGCCATCCGGGTAGCGGATCGGCAGCCGCATCCGGGGGCGCAGCGGCCCGGGGGTCGCGCCCGCCGCGGGCTCGGCCACCAGGATCAGCTCGGCGTCGTCGCGCACAAACTCGTTGTCGCCCACGTCGCCGATCCACAGGCAGGGCGCGCCGTCGTCGGGGCAGGGCGCCGCCGCGAGATCCTCCTGGTCTTCGGGGTTCACGCCGTCGAGGGGGAAGCGCCCCACGGCGCTGCCGTCCAGCGCCGACAGCGCGTAGAGGGTGCCGTCGTCGCCGGAGTCGTTGTGCAGCCACAGCCGATCCGGATCGACCCGGCTGGTCACCACCCCGGACGCCTCGAGCAGCGCCGGATCCCCTGCCAGGCCCACGGAGGTGGGGAACGCCCAGCCCGCGCACACCGCCACCGGGGCCGCGGCGTCCGGCACCGCCCCGTCCATGGGCAGATCCCCATCGCCCGCCGCGCCACCGTCCACCGGCTCACCCAGGTCCACCGGGCCCGCCTCGCTCGGCGACGGCGCGTCATCCCCCGGCAGCGCCGAGCCGCCCCCGTCACCGCCGGCGCTCTGACAGCCCCAGAGTGCGACCCAACACAGGCTCAATCGAAGCATCATCCGCACGCGCTCAGCTCTCCGGGTTCAGGGGGCGCCGCCATTGTGGCAGGGCGCGGGTCCGTCTGCTAATCAGGGATGCCCCCCGGCGGCCGGTCGGGCGTGGCAAACGGGACGGACGGGCGCGCACGCGCTTGGGGAGAGCGAACGTGAGACGGTTCGCGCGGGGCCTTTGGGCTGTCTTGATCGTGGCCATCGTGGGGGCCTCAGCGGCCCACGCCGAGGACGCGCGGCGCAACGCGGGCTCGGTGGTGCCCAACGATCCACCGCCGATCAGCGAGATCAAGGACCGGCACTGGTTCGGCTCCTACGGGCGCATCGGCTTCTTCTCTGACCCCGACGGCTCGCGCGCCGCGCAGCGCCAGATCGTGGCGTTCGGCCCGCGGCTCATCGAGGACAACTACCTCGAGCTCGACTTCGGCTACGTGGCCTACAAGGGCCCCGAGGCCCAGGTCCGCGCCATCATCACGATGGCGTTCTTCGATCAGCTCTTCCACTACGACGGCCGGGCCGACGCGCGCATCGGGCTGCGCCAGGCCTACGTCGAGGCCCAGAAGCTGTGGGGCACCGGGTTCTTCGGCTGGGCGGGCTCGCGCTGGGTCCGCGGCAACGACATCTACCTGCTGAACTTCTGGCCCATGGACGACCTCAACGTCGTGGGCGTGGGCGCCGGCTGGCGGGGCCCGAACACCGACATCATGCTGACCTTCGCCCTCAACCGGCTGGAGGATGGCCGCCAGGTGCAGCGGGTGCCCGTGCCCGCCAACACCACCGGCGCCGAGACCGTTGAGCTGCTCAACCGCCAGAAGCGCATCGTCGCGCTGATGGCCGAGCAGCGCTACGGCGGCGCCGAGGGCGCCCTGGGCATGAAGCTGCGGCTCTACAGCGAGCTGCACCACCTGCCGACCGGTGAGCGGTTCTACAGCGACTCGTTCACCGAGTCTGAGCCCCTGCCCGACGATCTGGGCTGGCTCGTGGGCGCGCAGCTGGGCCTGTGGAACCTCGGCGGCGGGCACCTCAACGTGTGGCTGCGCTACGCGGGCGGCCTGACGGTGTACGACGAGCTGGGCACCCCCTACGGCCTCAACCGCGATCGGCGGGCCGTGGACGCCCGGGAGTTCCGCCTGGCCGTGGCCGGCAACGTCGAGCTGGAGCGCGTGTCGATCCAGTACGGCGGCTACGCCCGGGTCTTCCACGACAGCGACGTCAACGAAGAGGACTTCGACGACCGCCAGGAGTACGCCTTCGCGGTGCGCCCCCAGCTGAAGTTCGGGATCTTCACCCCCGGCGTCGAGGCCTCGGTGCAGCTCAGCCGCCCCAACGGCCTCAACCCGCGCACCAACCAGCAGCAGGTGGCGCAGGTCACCCAGCTCGCGGTGATCCCGGCGCTGAGCTTCGGCGACAGCCCGGGCAGCTACACCCGCCCGCAGATCCGCTTCATCTACGCGGTGTCCCTGCTCAACCAGGCCGCCATGGACTACTACGCCCAGGACGATCCCCGCGCGGACCAGGACCTGGTGCACTTCCTCGGGGTCAACGCTGAGTGGTGGTTCGGCCGCGGAGGGTCCTACTGATGTTCGCGCACACCCGCTCCCCCCGCCGCGCCCTCGCCCGCCTGACGGTCGCCGCGACCCTGCTCGCCGCGCTGATCACGCCCAGCTGCGTCGAGGTCGACGTCACCATGGACCACCAGACCCTGGTGGTGGACTGGCGCGACGAGGTCATCTACCAGGTGATGATCGACCGCTTCGAGGACGGCGATCCCAGCAACAACTACAACGTCGATCACCGCAAGGACGCCGCCTACCACGGGGGCGACTGGCAGGGGGTCATCGACCGCCTCGACTACATGGAGGCCCTGGGCGTGACCACCGTGTGGATCAGCCCGGTGGTGAAGAACGTCGAGGAGGACGCCGGCTTCGCCAGCTACCACGGCTACTGGACCCAGGACTTCCTGGACGTGAACCCGCACTTCGGCGACCTCAGCAAGCTGCAGGAGCTGGTGCGCAAGGCCCACGCCCGCAACATGAAGGTCATCTTGGATGTGGTCACCAACCACATCGGCCAGCTGTTCTATTACGACATCAACCGCAACGGGCAGCCCGACATCGTGTTCTTCGGCGGCGGCGGCCCCGGGCACGGCAGCCGCAACCCCGACCAGGCGAGCGATCTGCGCCGCGCCAGCGAGTGGGACCCCGACTACGATCGCCGCGGCGTGCAGGGCTTCACCGCCCTGGGCGAGAACGGCCCGGCCCCCATCGAGTGGGTCGAGATGCCCGAGATCAACCGCACGCCCCCCAACCCGCCCGAGTTCCGCAACCCGCTCTGGTACAACCGCCGCGGCCGCGTGACCGTGTGGGAGACGCCCAACACGGCCAGCATCACCTGCACCGATCAGGCGCAGTGCGACTGGCAGCCGCGCTGCCTCGATGACGGCGACTGCGACTTCTTCTGCGACCAGGGCGCCGGCATCTGCCGGGCCACCAAGAGCTACGTGCGCGAGCAGGAGATCCGGGGCGACTTCCCGGGCGGCCTGAAGGACCTCGACACCAGCCGCCAGGACGTCACCGAGGCCCTGGTGCGGGTGTTCCAGTACTGGATCA
>JAUHVS010000534.1 GCA_030424955.1 bacterium
CGCAGGTCCTGGTGGGTGGCCGCCACCAGGCGCAGGTCCACCGGCATCGGCTTGCTGTCCCCAATGCGGGTGATCGTGCGCTCCTGAATGGCCCGCAGCAGCTTCACCTGCAGGTGCACCGGCATCTCGCCGATCTCGTCGAGGAACAGGGTGCCGCCGTTGGCGGCCTCGAAAGAGCCCACCTTGTGCTCGACGGCGCCGGTGAAGGCGCCCCGGCGGTGCCCGAACAGCTCGCTCTCCAGCAGGTTCTCGGGGATCGCCCCGCAGTTCACCGCGACGAAGGGGCCGTCGGCCCGCGGCGAGCGCCGGTGGAGCTCCCGGGCGATGAGCTCCTTGCCCGTGCCGGTCTCGCCGGTCACCAGCACGTTGATGTCGGTGCCGGCCACCTTCTCGACCTTCGCGAACACCTCCCGCATGGCGTCGCACGCGCCGATGATGTCGCCGAACTTCAGCCCCTCGATCTCTTCGCGCAGGCGCGCGTTGTCGCGCTGCAGGGCCTGGCGCTGGAGGGCCTGCTGCAGCAGCAGGGCCGCCTGGCTGGCGAAGACCGTCAGCATGTCGAGGGTGTCGGCCTCGAAGAGGTTCACGACGTTGTCGTTGCCCAGGTAGATGAGCCCCAGCATGTCGCCCCGGAAGATGAGGGGCACGCACATCACGCTGCACAGCTCCAGGTTGATCACCGAGGCGCTGGCCTGGAACTGGGTGTCGTTGAGGGCGTCGCTGATGATGATGGGCTCTCGGCTGGCCAGCACCCGCGCGATGATGCTGTCGCTGACCTGGTCGACCCCGGCGGCGATGGTCTCTCGGTTCAGGTTGCGGGCGGTGCGCACGTCCATCAGGTCGCCGTTGATGGTCAGCAGGAAGCCCTTGTCGGCGCCGGTCAGGGCGACCACCTCGTCGAGCAGGCCCTCGAGCAGCTCGTCCACCTCCACCCGCTCGGCCAGGCGCTGGGTGAACTCCGCGAGCCGGCGGTAGGCGCTCAGCTCGTCGGTGTGGGACTCGATCTGCACCTCGACGGTGCTCGGCTCGTCCCACAGGTTGAAGCGCAGCACGCTCTCGCCGAGCTGCACCTCGTCGCCGTGCTCCAGCACGTGCTTGCGGGTCTTGCGGCCGTTCACCAGCACCGGGTGGCTGCGGCTCAAAGTCACCAGCACGAAGCGGCCGCCGTCGAGGCGCACGTGGGCGTGGGTCTCGGCCACCGCGCTGTCGTCGAGCACGATGTCGTTGTCGGCGTGGTGGCCGATGCTCGTGAGCTTGCGCACGATCAGGTGGGGGCGACCGCGGCCGGTGTGCACGAGGCTGGGCATGAACGGATCCTTGGCGATCAGAACGTGAAGGAGAGCGGGCTCAGGCCGCGGGGCCCGGGGTCCGGCGCGCTGGGTCGCCGGGTGGTGCGGCCCACCTCGACCCGCTCTCGGAAGGCCCACAGGGCCTGCACGGCGCCGAGCACCATCAGCGTGGCCGCCGCGCCGCCGGTGATGAGCTGGGCCGTCTGCAGGCTGCGGGCCCGGTCGAGATCCTCGCGGGCGAACCGGCCCGTGGTCAACCGCAGATCTTCCGCCATCAGGAAGAAGGTGACCGACAGGCCGGCGGTGATCAGCTCCGTGCCCAAAAACAGCCCGCCCAGCACGGGATCGTCGTTTTGAAACTGGCCGGCACCGAAGGGCAGCACCGCGGCCAGCCGGGACGGGCGCCGGGTCTCGATCTCGATGATCACCTGGTTGGCCCGACGCAGGCGCTCGGCCTCCTCCCGGCGCCGCCGCTCGAGGGCGGCGCGCTCCCGCGCGATGTCGTCGGCCAGCGACGCCCGCACGGCCTCGTAGAAGGCCACGGCCGGGGGCGGCACCAGCACGGGGTTGAGCCGGGTCTCGGGGCGGAAGAGCACCAACCGCTTGAAGATGCGGCGGGCGTCGTCACGCTGGTCCAGGTAGAAGTGAGACAGGCCCAACAGCTCGTACGCGCGGGCGAGGTCTTCGGGATCCGTCAGCTGGATGTTGGGATCGATCAGCGGCGTCAGCGTCGAGACAACTGCGTTGAAGTCGCCGTAAAGATAAGCGTTTTTGCCCTGGTTGAAGTCTTCGATCGGGCCGGCGTGGGCGAGCGGCGTCGCGAGCACGGGCACCCAGAGGGCGAGGCGCAAGAGCCAGAGGAGTGGGCGGCGAACCGACCGCGTCAAAAGTCGAACTCTTTCACGATGCGCTGGCCGGCATAGAGCTTCACGGGCAGGGTCGCGAGGTTATCGCCCGGGTCTCCGAGGGTCAACCGCAGCTCGGCGAAGCGCTGGCTCATCGTGAAGGGGAAGTCCTGGTTGGTGCGGCCGATCACGCGGCCGTCGGGGGCCCGCACGGGCAGGTCGCGGCCCGTGGTGATGTGGATGATCGCCGGGCGCAGGACGCACTCGAAGACCACGGTTGGGCCGCGGGGCGAGCGGGCGTCCACTACGATGGTGCGCTCCAGGGGCCGACAGGCCGGGTTCTCGAACCGGAAGCTGTGCCGGCCCGGCGGGAGCAGCAGGCCACCGTCGCGCTCGATCTCGTAGATGTAGCCCCGAGGTCGGCGATTCACCAGCACTTGCGTGGACTTGTAGGCGCCGCCCTTCACCGGGACCCGAACCGGCTGCGGCGGCGGCGGCGCCGAGGCCAGGGCCGCGATGGTGCCGGGGCTGGCCCCCGGCGCGCGGGAGGCGACCCGCCGCGGGGGCCGGCGGCGGGCGACGCGCCCGGCATCGGCCGGCCCGGCGTCCAGGGCATCAGCGTCCGCCGGGCCGCGGTCCGGGGCGGCGCCGGATGCAGGCGAGCGGGCGGGGGCGCTGACAGGCGCGGCCGCCCTGACAGGGGCCGCGCGGGTGGCGACGGCCACCCGCGCGGCGGGCGCAGCGGGGCCGACGTCGGCGGCGGCCAAGGGGCTCGACGGGCCACCGGGGGGCGAGGCTGGATCGCCGGCGGGCCACACCGACCAGATCCCGAAGCCGAGCAGCGCCAACGCCGCCGCCGCCAGCCCGCCCTTCAAGATCGCGCCGCGCCGCTGGCCGCGCTCGATGCGGCGCAGCAGGGCCTGGGCCTCGGGGTGGCTCTCGTCGATGCCCAGCACCCGGTCCAGGAAGTCGATGGCGCGCCCGGTCAGCCCAGCGTCGAGGGCGGTGCGCGCCGCCATCAGGTAGCGGGGCACGAGGCTGCGGCCGAGCTCATCCTGGAAGACCGACGGGTTGCTGTGCAGCGCGTGGAGCTGCAGGTTGATCTGGTCGAGGCCGGCGTCGGCCAGCAGGGCGCGCAGGGACGCCACCACCGCGTCCGCAGAGCCTGGGCGGTCGCCGGGCTCTCGGGACATGCAGCGCTCGGTCAGCCGGGCGATGGCGCGGCCGGCGTGGGGCCGCCGCTGGAGCACCGGGTCGAACTTGGACTCGAGGATCCGCCTGAACAGCGCCGCCGGCGTGGGGCCCGAGAAGGGCAGGGCGCCGCAGACCATCCAATACAGCACGGTGCCCGCGCTGAAGAGGTCTGCCTGGGCGGTGACCGCCTCGCCCTCGACGATCTCGGGGGCCATGTGGGCGGGCGAGCCGAGCATCGTGCCGGTGGCGGTCAGCGTCTCGGTGTCGACCATGGACGCGATGCCGAAGTCCATCAGCACCGGCACCCCATCGGGCCGCAGCATGATGTTCTCGGGCTTCACGTCGCGGTGCACCACGCCCTTGGCGTGGGCGTGGGACAGGGCCTCGAACACCGGCACCATCAGCAGCGCGCTGGCCTCGCCGTGCCGCAGGGGGTTCTCTTCGACGAAGGCCCGCAGGGTGGGCCCCTCGATCAGCTCGGTGACGATGTAGGCGCGGGGGCTGTCGGGCGGGGAGTAGTCGTAGACCTCGACGATGCTCGGGTGCTTCAGGCGTGCGACGGCCTTCGCCTCGCGGGTGAACCGCGTGCGGGAGTCATCGCGGGTGGCCAGGTGGGGGTGGAGCACCTTGATCGCCACGGCCCGATCCAGCACAGGATCGTAGCCGCGGTACACGACCGACATGCCACCCCGGCCCAGCTCACCTTCGATGTGATAGCGGCCGAGACGCTCTTCGCTCATCGTGAGAGCAGTGGAAGCCCCCGCGCCATCAGGCCAAAGGTGCATTCCGTTGCACTCGCCACGGGGTCCCTCGGGCCCTTTGGGGGTGGGCGTTGGCGAGGCGCTTGCCTGCGCCCGGGCGCGCCCGCAGAATGGGCCGGCAGCGCGCCTTGGCCCGGGTCATGCGCCTGCCTGGGTGACCCACGCGCGCGCCACGGCGGCGGGTGCGCCACCCGCCACACCAAGGGGAGTGTGCATGGCCGACGAGAAGAACCGCGTCCTCGTCATCGACGACGAGAGCAATCACGCGCAGGCCACCGCCGAGATCGTGGAACGCATGGGCTACGAAGTGGTGGTGGCCACATCGGGGCGGAATGGAATGCGCACGCTCGCCGCGGACCAGTTCGATCTCGTCATCACCGACGTCGTCATGGGGGAGGTGAGCGGCCTCGACATCCTCGATGAGGCGCGGCGTCTCCATCCGCAATGCGAGGTCATCCTCGTCAGCGGAGAGGGGAGCGTCGAGAGCGCGGTGGACGCCATGCGTTGCGGCGCCGCCAGCTATCTGATGAAGCCGGTCCAAGTTGACGAGTTTCGACAGCAAGTGCGCGACGTCGTGCGTCGCATTCGCGAGCGTCGCGGTCAGGGCGTCGAGCCCGCGGTTCAGGTCGTGGCCGAACGACTTCCTTCC
>JAUHVS010000535.1 GCA_030424955.1 bacterium
CAAGGTGACGGGGATCGCATCGATTTCCCCCCCGCCGCCCACGCCGCCCGCGCCACCCGCGCCACCCGCGCCGCCGCCCGCGCCACCCGCGCCGCCGTCCGCCTGACCCGCGCCCATGCAGGGGCCGAAGCTCCCGCTCTCCTGGCAGAGCCGGGTGCCGGGCTGGCCATCCAGGCAGTTGCACGGCGCGGGCGGCCCGGCGTCACAGCTGCCGCCACCGCCGCCACCGCCCGGGACACAGCCCCAGAGGCCCAAGCTCAGGGCCCACGCCCCCATCGTCAGTGCACGCATCGACGTCCCCTCCATGATGAGCCCCCCAGGTCGCCGGGGGCGATCGGCCTCGCGGCCGCGATCGCCGGGGAGCCTACCCCCAACCGTCGCCCCGAATCACCCGGCGCGCGTGCGCCGCGGTGCCGGCCGCGCCCCGGCGCGGGAGACTGGCGCCCGCGCCCACAACCGCGTACCTCAGGCGAATGGACCGCTTCATCCAGACCATCATCCGCCACCCGCGCGCGGCCCTGGCCGTGTGGCTGCTGCTCACCCTGGCGGCGGGCAGCGTGCTCACACAGGCGGTCATCTCAGCCTCGATGGGGCGGCTGTTCTTTGGCGAGAGCCCCGCCTACGCGGCCTACATCGACCGCGCCCAGGCCTTCGGGTACGACGAGGCGATCGTCGTCGGGGTGGCGGACGTCGACCCCCTCGCGCCCGACACCCTGCGGCGCCTGCAGCAGGTGGTCCGGCGGCTGCGGCCCGCGGCCACAGCGGCCGATCCCGACTTTGGCGACGGCCTCGCCGACGACGGCTTCGGGGCCCCCGCGGCGCCGCCCTCGACGGCCCCGGCGGCGACGGCCGCCCCCCTCGCGACCCCCGAGCTGGCCTGGATCCGCCGCATCCACAGCGTGCTGAGCGCCGAGCGCGTGCGCCGGGCGGGCGACGCCCTGCACGTGGCCCCCTACGGCGACGCCGCCCTGGCCGATCCCAGCCAAGCCCCCGCGCTCCTCGCGGAGCTGACGGCCGATCCCCTCTACGGCGGGCGGCTGGTGGGCACCGGGGGCCAGCACCTGGCCGTCGTGCTCGAGCTGGTCCCCAACCCCAACCGCGCCGAGGAGCGCCTGCCGCGGCTCATCGACGCCGTGCTCGCCGCCTTCGTGGACGCTGGCTTCGCCCGCGCGCAGCTCCACCTGGTGGGTCAGCCGGTGATGATGGCGGCGATGGTCGCCCAGACCCAGCGCAACCTGCAGGCCATCCTGCCCATCACGGCGCTGGTGCTGCTGGGCTCGGTGTTCCTGCTCTTCCGCCGCCTGTGGCCTGCCCTCATCGCCGGGGCCGTCGCCTTCACGGGCGTCATCTGGACCATGGCCGTCGCGGTGCTCATCGACCCGCACATCAGCGTCATGCACTCCATCGCGCCGGGGGTGATCCTCATCGTCGCCTCCAGCGACGTCATCCACCTGTGCAGCGCCTACCTCAACGAGCTCGGCCACGGGCGCACCCAGACCGACGCCATCCGCGCGAGCGCGAGCGAGGTCGGGACGGCCTGCGTCTACACCTCGGCGACCACCTTCCTGGGCTTCGTGGCCCTGTCCTTCGTGCCCACCCCGGTCTTCCGCCAGCTGGGCGTCATCCTGGGCGCTGGCGTGGCCTTCTCGCTGCTCATCGCGGTCACCGTCGCGCCCGCCTGCTTCGCCCTGATGCCCGCCCCCGCCCCCTGGCGCAGCGGGACCGCCAGCACCCTCCAGCGGGGGGTGGACCGGCTCCTGGGCGGTGCCGCCGGCCTCGTGGCCCGCCGCCCGCGGGCCATGGTGGCGGCCTGGGGCGTGGTGCTCGCCCTGAGCGTCGCGGGGCTCGCCCAGCTCAACATCGAGACCCGCGTCGCCGACCGCTTCGGGGATGACGACGCCGTCACCGTCGACAAGCAGTGGTTCGAGGCGGCCTTTGCCCCGGCCGCCCAGCTCGACCTGCTCGTCGACACCGGGCACCCGGGCGGGGCCCTCGAGGGCGCCTTCGTGACCGCCCTCGCCGCCCTCGAGGCCCGCCTCGCCGAGCGCGCCGACATCGAGGCGGTGTTCTCCATCACCGACGTCTGGACCCGCGTCCACCGCGCGCTGGCCCCCCCGGGCGCGCCCCTCCCCACCACCCGCGAGGCCTTCGCGCAGTACGCGCTGCTCTTCGAGCTGGGGGGCGCCGACACCCTCGCCCAGCTGATGGACTTCGAGCGGCAGCGGGTGATGGTGTCCCTGCGCCTCGCCGACGACGGCGTGCGCGCCGCCTGGCGCACCGGCCTGGCCGCCGCCGACGAGGCCCAGGCCGCCCTGGGCCCCGGGATCACCGTCACCCCGTCGGGCATCCTGTCGCTGGTCGGCGAGTGGATCGACGCCATCCTCGACGGCCAGCGCCGGGGCCTCGCCTTCAGCTTCCTGATCATCGCCCTCATGATGATGTGGGCCCTGCGAAGCCCGTGGGCGGGCCTGTGGTCGATGCTGCCCAACCTGCTGCCGCTGCTCATGCTGGCGGGGGTCGTGGGCGCCGCGCAGGACGCCACCGACAGCGACACCCTGGTGCTGGCGATGCTGGCCATCGGCATCGGCGTCGACGACACCATCCACTTCCTGGTGCGCTACCGCATCGAGCGCCAGCGCGCCCCCGACCCCCAGGCCGCCCTCGTGCGCACCTTCGACTTCGCGGGCCGGGCCATCGTGATGACCACCGTGGTGCTCACCCTGGGCTTCCTGCCCTTCGCCCTCACCGACTACTACTCCACGCAGGTGCTCGGCACCCTGCTCCCGCTGACCCTGGTGTTCGCGCTGCTCGCCGACGTGCTGCTGGTGCCGGCCCTGGCCCTGCTCGGCCCGCTGGACGTCGGCCGGGGTCCCCGCCCCCCCGTGTGACCTGCCCGCCACACCCGCCAGACCCCAGCGCCCAGCGCCCCGCCGCAGCCACAACGGGCTGGCCTGGGCCCGGAACTTGCTACACGCTGCCTGTGCGGAACACGGACGCCGTGCGGCACACGAGGGCCGCGCGGAACACGAGGGAGGGCCCATGCGACTCATGCGACTGCTCATCGGTGCCAGCGCGCTGCTGCTCACGGCCGCTGGCTGCACCAGCGTCGAAGAGGCCCAGCCCGCCGCGGCCGGACACTTCCACGACGACGCGGTGTACCCCGAGACGCCCGCCGAGCCGGCCCTCCCGCTGAAGAACGCCGAGTACCCGGGCGCGCGCTTCCGCCAGGCCCGCTTCTATACCGCGGGGCGCCGGTCGGCCATCGACCGCATCATCATCCACACCACCGAGGGCCGCTACGAGGGCGCCATCAGCTGGTTCCGCGATCCGGCCAACCCCTACCGCACCTCGGCGCACTATGTGATCCGCTCCGCCGACGGCGAGATCACCCAGATGGTCCGCGAGGGCGACACCGCCCACCACGAGCGCAACAACAACGCCCGCAGCATCGGCATCGAGCACGAGGCCTTCATCGCGCAGCCCCGCTGGTACACCCTCGCGATGTACCGCAGCTCGGCGTCCCTCGTGCGCTACCTGTGTCGCAAGTACAACATCCCCATGGACCGCCAGCACATCCTGGCGCACAGCGAGACCGACCCCAGCCGCCGCGACGATCCGGGCCCCCACTGGGACTGGGATCTGTTCATGCAGATGGTGCGCGACGGCGCCGATCCGGCCCCGGTGGCCAACGCCGCCGCGCCCGCGCCGGACGACGGCGAGGCCTGCCGCACCCAGTATTGGAACTGCAACTTCTCGCGCACCGGCCGGGAGCGCTGCGAGGGTGGCCGCATCGTCGAGCGACAGGACTGCCCGGCCGGCTGCGACGTGATGCCCGTGGGCCGCGACGATCTGTGCCGCCCCGAGGCCCAGAGCGGTGAGAACTTCGGCGCCTGCAACGCCCAGGGCCAGCCGGGCACCTGCATGGACGCCGGCCAGTGCGCGGGCACGCCGGTCCCCGGCTTCTGCCCCGGCGGCAACCACATCCAGTGCTGCACCCGGGTCGCCGAGCCCGCGCCGGCCCCGGCCCCCCCGCCCGCGGAGGCGCCCTCGGTCAACGGCCTGGCCTGCCAGGTGGACGGCGCCGCCGGCCAGTGCGTCGAGCTGTCGTCCCCGGGCCTCTGCCGCGCCCCCGCGGGCCTCGTCTACACCGTCGCCTGTGGCGATCGCGGGGCCTGCTGCGTCGAGCTCCGCAACGACCCGCCGCCGCCCGCCGATCCGCCGCCCGCGAGCCCCCCGCCCGCCGCGCCGCCCGCCAACAACGGCAGCACCGCCGGCGACCCGTGTGATGTCTACGGCACCGTCGGCGTGTGCCTGACCCCGGCGGACGCCGCCAACCGCTGCAACGCTGCGAACAACGAGGTCTACCGGCACCCCACCTGCGGGGACGAGACCCTGTGCTGCATCACCATCCCGCGGGCGATCCCGGTCAACGACGAGTTCGCCAACGCGCCGGAGTGCAACATCGGCGGCGAGGTCGGCCTGTGCGTCGCCACCGGCACCTGCCGTGCGGACGGCGGCTACTCGACGCCCGGCTACTGCCCCGGCGGCAACGACATCCAGTGCTGCCGCTGGTAGCCCGGGGCGCCCGCCCACGCCCTGTGCAGGCGGTGACCCCCCCGCCCCGCCCGCCCGTGTAGACTGCCCGCGCGCGCGAGTGGAGGTGTCGGTGGAGCCAGGACGCAGCGGCGGTGGAGGGCGGCGGATCCGCGGGCTCGTGGTGGGCATCGTCACCAAC
>JAUHVS010000536.1 GCA_030424955.1 bacterium
GCGGGTCAGACCCAGCGCGAGGCGAACTCGGTGGTGGTGCTGAGCTGCATGCCGGCGGCGACCATGTCGCGCACGAAGTCGGTCTGGAACGCCTCGAAGCCCGGCACGGGGCTGGTGGCGTCGGTGAGCAGCACCATCTTGCGCACGTAGGCCGGGTCGCTGAACTGGCCGGCGATGTCGCGCACGGTGTTGGCCAGGCAGTGGGAGCCCGCCTCGCCCGCCAGCAGGATCAGGTCGGCCTGCTCCAGGGTGTCGATGAGCCGGGTGTTGACCTGGGTGTCGGGGTCGCCCGGATCGGGCACCTCGGCCTGCACCGCCGAGAAGTGCTCGGTCCACAGGTTGCTGCCCTTGGTGACGTAGTCCACCACGCCGAAGCGCTGCTCCTCCCAGGCCCGCAGGGTGTCGAAGAGCGCGGGCACGACGTTGTGGCCGTGGCTGCCGATCAGGCAGTGGGGCGGCCAGATGGTGTGCGGGTAGCGGCCGCCCTCCTGCAGCTTGCGCAGGTACTGCAGGGCCCGGGCGCGGGCCGCGGGCAGGGTGGTGGTCCAGCGGCCGCTCTCCAGATCCGCGAAGCTGATCTGGGTGAAGGGCGCGGGGTGGGTGCCCTGGCCGTCGCGCCAGAACGCGGGGTGGGCGATGTCCACCGGGTGGTGGCTGTCGAGGGTGACGTGGATGTCGTCGAGCCGGTGGGCGACGCGCTGCACGAAGGTCGCCAGCCGGGCCATGTCGGCGTCGGCGCCGGGCACGAAGAGCGCCCCGCGATCGGCGTCGCAGAAGTCGTTTTGAGGATCGATGATGAGCAGGTGAACGCGAGCCATGGGGCCCTCCTCGGTGGGTGTGTGTCGCTTAGCTGCGACATGCATAAAAGTAACCCCATCGGTTTGAAGCGCAAGCGAAAATCGTCCGACGCGCAGTCTTTTATGTGTAACGCATTGAAGTCGCTGGGGAATCAGCGAGGGCCTGCTGGTCATCCACCGCGGGTGCGGCGCCGTTGCCTGGACCCGTCAGGGCGGTCAGGCTGGCCGCCACGCAGGCCCCGCTGCCCGTGTTCCCTGCTGGAGACCGATGAGCACACCCCGCGCCCGCCGCCCCCGCCTCCGCCTCGCGGATCTGCCCCCGCCGGTGCGCGAGGCCCTGCGCCGGCCCCCCACGGTCACCTACACCCTGGTGGCGCTGCTGATCGGGGTGTTCCTGCTGCAGATCAAGGCCGGCGCCGTGACCTCGGTGCTGGCGATGATCCGCCTGGGCGCGAACGTGCCGGCGCTGGTGCTCGAGGGGGAGTGGTGGCGGGTGGTGTCGGCGAACTTCCTGCACGGCAGCTGGCTGCACATCGGCTTCAACGCCTGGGCCCTGTACGTGCTGGGCGGCCTGCTGGAGCGCATGCTCGACGGCCGGCGCCTGCTGGTGCTGTACCTGGCGTCCGCCATCGGCGGCGCGCTGGCGTCCACGGTGTTCTCGGGGGCGCTGCTGGCGGTGGGCGCCAGCACGGCCATCTACGGGCTGCTGGGCGGCCTCGCCGCCATCCAGTGGCGCCTCGGCGAGCGCCTGCCCGACATCTTCCGTCAGTCCAAGCGCTGGTGGTGGATCGTGCTGGTGGCCAACGGGGCCATCTCGTTCCTGGTGCCCCGCGTGGACGCGGCGGCGCACGTGGGCGGGTTCGTGGTAGGCGGCGCGGTGGGCTGGGCGCTGGTGGGTGCGGGGCAGCCGCTGCTGGTGGCCACGCGACACAAGGGCGTGCTGGCCGCGCTGGTGTTGCTGCTGGGGGTCACCGGCTACGGCCTGGGCGCCGCGTACCTGGGCGCGCTGCACTTCGACGACGCCGCGATGGCCCGCGCGCTGCGGGCGGTGGCCCGCCACGACGACGCCCCGGCCGAGGTGCTCAACGAGCTCGCCTGGGACCTGGCGGTGTCGCCCCGGGCCGGCCGCGCGACCTTGGAGGCCGCGGCGGCCACCGCCGAGGTCGCCGTGGCCCGCGCGGTCGAGGCGGGGGGCCCCACGGATCACGTGCGCGACACCCTGGCCACCCTGCAGGCGCGGCTGGGCGATCCGGCCGGGGCGGGGGCCACGGAGCTGGGCGCGCTGGCGGCGGATCCCCGGGCCTTCTACGCCACCCAGCTCGCGCGGTTCTTGGAGGGCGCGGCCCCGCCGGCCTGGGTCAGCGGGCCACCCGTGGGCCGGGTGGGGGGCCAGCGGGTCGATCTACCCGGCGCGCGGCCCAGCGCGCTGACCGCCGTGGTGGCGCGGGTGCGCCGCCGCACGGGGCCGGTGGGGGTGTGGATCGGGGTGGTGGCGGCCGACTCACCGGCGACGCTGCGCCGCGCCCGGGGCTCGGCCTCGCTGCCGGACGACGTCACGCTGGCGGTGTTGGCGGCGCTCCCTGCGCCCGAGGGCTTCATCCCGGCGGGCGAGTGGCGCTGGTGGGCCGACGACGCCGAGGCGCTGTCGCTGGAGGGGCTGGACGTCATCGGGCCCAGCGCCGAGGCGCCCGCCCCGCCGTCCGTGCAGTAGCGGCGACGGCTACCGGCGCTCGACGGTGGCCGGCAGGGGCGCCGCGTCGGCGTCCTCGAGCAGCGCGAAGGCGGCGTCATCGCCCATCAGCGCGCCGCGGAACAGGGCCACCAGCTGGCCGGCCACGTAGCGCCGCATGGAGGCCCGGTCGGGGCCCGCCGCGCAGGCCAGGCACACCAGCCCACACATCGCGTCATCGTCGAGCAGGTCGTTGTGCCCGTGGGCGGTGGCGACGCCGTGCCACACCGGGCTCGACGTGCGGGTGTAGAAGCGCACGTGGGCGTCGCCCTCGGGGGCGCAGGCGGGGCTGAAGAGGTTGAGCGGCATGCTGCCCAGCCCGGTGCCCAGGACCAGCGCCGGCACCCCGCCGAAGTCCAGGTTGTTGTCGAGCACCCGGGCCTCGCCGCCCAGCGGGCCGCCCTGCCCATCCACGGGGTCGATGCCCGCGATGGCCCGGGCCCGGTTGGCGTTCTGCGCCATCATCAGCCAGGTCACCTTGCCGCCCCGCGAGTGGCCGGCGATGCCGGGGGCGGCGCCGTCGAGGGGGGTGTCGATCACGGCGGCCAGCCCGTCGTCGATCCAGCCGAGCACCTGCGCGGCGTCGGCGGCCTCCTGGGCGGCGGTGGGCTTGCCGATGGGCAGGCCGTCGGCGGCGTACATCTGGGGCGCGACCACCACGAAGCCGTGGCTGGCCACGTGGGTGAGCAGGTCGCGGTGCCAGCGCACGTCCATCAAGAAGCCGTGCTGGAACAGCACCACCGGGCTCGGCGCGTCGGTGTCGGGCGAGAAGATCTCGGCGGCCACGGGCGCGCCGGCCTCGCCGGCCTCCACGCGCTGCTGGGTCACGGCGAGGGGGCCCGGGTCGTAGATGGGGGTCGCGGGCGGCGGCGGGCCGCCCTGGTCGGGCGCGGCGGCGTCGGGCGCGGCCGCGTCGGGCGCAGCGGCGTCCGGCTCAGCCGCGTCGAGGGCGCCGTCCGCGGCCTCGGCGTCGGGCAGCGCCTGGTCGGCCACGGGGCCTCCATCGGCGGGCGGCGCGGCGTCCGCGGGCGCGCTGCCGTCGGGGCGGTCGGCGTCCGGGGCCGGGCCCCGATCGGCCTGGGCGCCATCGGGGCGGGCGTCGGCCGCGCCCACGAAGGCGTCTGCGGTGGTGGCGGGATCGTCGTCGCAGGCCAGCAGGGGCAGGGCGGCGAGCAGGGCGGTCGTCAGCAGGTGCAGGTGTCGCATGGCCATAAGGTACCCAGCGCGCGCGAAGGTCGCGACCGTCGCGACACGAAGCGCACGGGCCCGCGACCGAGCGCCAGCACCGGGCGTCATGCCCCCATGCAAGAGCGACTCGTCATCCTCGCCCACGGCAGCCGGCGCACCAGCTGGCGCCTGCCCATCGAACGGCTGGCCGCGCGGCTCAGCGAGCGCCTGGGGGCGGCCCACGTGGCCGTGGCCTACCTGGAGCTCTGCGAGCCGGACCTGGTGGCCGTCGCCGCCCAGGCGGTCGCCGACGGGGTCACCCAGCTGCGGGTGCTGCCGCTGTTCTGGTCGGGGGGCGGCCACGTCGCCCGGGACGTGCCGCCGCAGGTCGACGCGGTGCGGGCGGCCCACCCGACCCTCGGCGTCATCGTGGAGCCGGCGGTGGGGGAGCACCCCGCGCTGGTGGACGCCATGGTGCAGATCGCCGGCGGGGGCTGAGCCCCGCGCCCGTCACCCGCGGCTACAGGTCGCAGGCCACCCGGGTGCCCTGGCTGATGGCGCGCTTGGCGTCCAGCTCGGCGGCCACGTCGGCGCCGCCGATGAGGTGCACCGGCACCCCGGCGGCCTCGAGCGGGGCCTGCAGCGGGCGGTGGGGCACCTGCCCGGCGCAGATCACGACGTGGTCCACGGCCAGCACCTGGCGCTCGCCCGCGACGGTGAGGTGCAGGCCCTCGTCGTCGATGCGCAGGTACTCGCACTGGGCCAGCTGGGTCACCTGGCGCTGCTTCAGGCTCGCGCGGTGGATCCAGCCGGTGGTCTTGCCCAGCCGCGCGCCCACCTTGCCTGGCGAGCGCTGGCACAGGGTGATCTGGCGGTCGGGCGGCGGCGGCGCGGGCGCCTTGAGGCCCCCGGCGGCGGCCAGGGTCTGGTCGATGCCCCACTGGGCCAGGTAGCCCTCCAGGTCGTCGTCCTCGGGGTGGCGGTGGGCCAGGAACTCCGCGACATCAAAGCCGATCCCGCCTGCGCCGATGAT
>JAUHVS010000537.1 GCA_030424955.1 bacterium
CCAGACCAAGGCGCTCATCGCCGCCTACTTCGGCGGCCTGCCCGCCGGCGTGCGGGCGCCGACCCCCAGCGCGCCGCTGCCGGCCGCGCAGGCGAAGCACCTCAAGACCACCGACGACGTGAAGCTGGCCCGCATCTACCTGGCGTGGCCCAGCCCGGCGCTCTACGCCGACGGGGACGCCGCGCTGGACGTGCTGTCGGGCGTGCTCGCGGACGGCAAGTCGAGCCGGCTCTACAAGCCGCTGGTGTACGAGCAGAAGGTGGCCAAGGACGTGGCGGCCTACCAGGTCAGCCGCGCCCTCGGCTCGGCCTACGTGATCCAGGCCACCGTCGCCCCCGGGCGCACCCTCGCCGAGCTCGAGGCGGCGCTGACCACCGCGCTGACGGAGGCCCTGGCCACCCCGCCCACCGAGGACGAGCTGGCCCGGGTCCTCAACGGCTGGCGCAAGTCGTTCTACGGCCGCGTGGAGTCGGTCATCAGCCGCGCGCAGCTGCTCAGCAACTACTGGCACGTCACCGGCAAGGCCGACTACCTGGCCGAGGATCTGGCCCGCTACACCACGCTGACGGCGGCGGACGTGCACAAGGCGGCGACCCGCTGGGTGCCCATCGACAAGGCGCTGCGCATCGACATTGAGCCCGGCCCCCAGGCCGAGACCGTGCAGGTCGTGGCGGCGGAGGGGCAGCCGTGAAGGGGTTTACGATGTGGCGCTCGGTGGGCGTGTGGATGGTGACGGCGGCCGCGCTGGCGGCCTGCGGGGCGACGCCCGCCCCGGTGGTGGTGGATCGCGCGGGGCTGCCCGCGCCGGCGGCCCGGGCGGACTGGACGCCCCCGGCGGTCGAGACCTGGCAGCTGCCCAACGGCCTGTCGGTGTGGCTCGTGACCCAGCGGCAGGCGCCCCTGGTGGCCCTGGAGCTGGTGCTGAGCCGCGGCGCGGCCACCGATCCCGTGGGCAAGGCCGGCCTGACGGACCTGATGGTGGATCTGCTCGACGAGGGGGCGGGGGACCGCACCGCCCTCGAGCTGGCCGACGCGATGCAGCGGCTGGCCACCGACTACGGCGCGGGCACGGCCACCGACGGCGTCACGCTGTCGATGGACCTGCTGGCCGACAAGCTGGACGCCTCGCTGGGGCTCTTCGCCGACATCCTGCTGCGGCCTGCGCTGTCGGTGGATGAGTTCGAGCGCCGCAAGGCCCAGCGGCTGGCCCAGGCCCTCGCGGCCGAGGCCAACCCCGGCACCGCGCGCACGGTGGTGGTGCGCAAGGCCCTCTACGGCGACGGCTACGGCGGCTGGCCCGCCAACGGCGTGCGGCACACCATCGAGGCGCTCACCCACGGCGACGTGAAGGCCCAGTACGCGGCCGTCGTGAAGCCCCAGGGGGCCACCCTGGTGGTGGTGGGCGCGGTGGATCGCGCCACCCTGGAGCCGCTGCTCAAGCGGCACCTGGGCGAGTGGCAGGGCGCGCCCACGGCGCAGCCCATGGCCGTGGAGGCCAAGGCCCCCGAGCGGGCGATCTACCTGGTGGACTACCCCGGGGCCACGCAGTCGGCCATCGCCGTGGCGCGGCGCATCCCCGGCCACGACGCCGCCGGTGACGCCGTGTTCGCGGGGCAGGTGTTCAACTGGGCTTTGGGCGGCGCCTTCACCAGCCGGCTGAACCTCAACCTGCGCGAGGACAAGGGCTACACCTACGGCGCCCGCGCGGGCCTGCACCGCTGGCGCGCCGCGGGCATGTACCTGCTGGGGGCGGCGGTGAAGGCCGACACCACGGCCGCCAGCTTCAAGGAGACCTTCAAGGAGCTGGCCGGCATGTACGGCGAGCGCCCCCTCACCGAGGAGGAGCGGGCCCAGGCCCAGGGCGGGATGCTGCTGAGCTTCCCCGGGCGCTTCGAGCAGCTGGCGTCGGTGGCCGGCCAGTACGCGAGCATGCGCCTCGACGGCCACGACCCGGCCTGGTTCCGGGCCTGGCCCGCCAAGCTCGGCGCGGTGACCCTGGCGCAGGCGCGGGCCGAGGCCAAGGCGCTGACCAACCCCGACGACTTCCTGCTGGTGGTGGCCGGGGACGCGGCGGCCCTCACGCCGGCCCTGGCGGCCTTCAACCTGCCCATCAAGCGCTTCGACGCGCAGGGCCGGCCGGTCGCGGCGCCCGCCGACGGCACGCCCGCGGACGGGGCAGCGCCCGCCGAGGGCGCCCCCGCCCAGACCCCGGGCCAGTAGCCGGTGGCGGGGCAGCGGCTGTCGGGCCAGGTGGTGCTGGCCTTCATCGTGCTGTGCGGGGGCGCCCTGGGGGGCGGCATCTACTACCTGCTCAAGACCCAGCCCGCCGGCTCCGCCGGCCCGGCGACCGCGCCGGCGGCGGCCAGCACGCAGGCGGCCCCATGAACCTGCGCCACGCCCTGCCCCGGGTGCCCCTCGCGGGGGGCCCCACGCCCCTGCAGCTGCTGCCGCGGCTGTCGGCGGCGCTCCGCGGCCCCACCCTGTGGTGCAAGCGCGACGATCAGACGGCCCTCGCGGGCGGCGGCAACAAGGCCCGCAAGCTCGAGTACCTGATGGCCCTGGCCCGTCAGCAGGGGGCCGACACGGTGGTCACCTTCGGCGGGGTGCACAGCAACCACGCGCGCATGACCGCGGCGGCGGCGCGCATGTGCGGGCTGAGCCCGGTGCTGGTGCTGACCGGCACCCTGCCGGTGCCCGCGGTGGGCAACCCGCTGCTCGACGCGCTGCTCGGCGCCCGGATCGTGACGGTGCCGGACCACGGCAAGGGCCGCGACGCCGCGGTGGCCGCCCTGCGCGAGACCCTGGCCGCCGAGGGCCGCCGGGTCGCGTGGATCCCGGGCGGGGGCAGCACCCCGCTGGGGGCGATGGGCTATGTGCGCGCGCTGTTCGAGCTGCGGGCCCAGTGCGAGGCCGAGGGCATCACGCCGGCGGCGGTGTGGTGCGCCGCGGGCACCGAGGGCACCTGGCGCGGCCTGCGGGCGGGCGCGGCCCTGGCG
Source organism: bacterium (assembly GCA_030424955.1). GTDB lineage: Bacteria > Myxococcota_A > Bradymonadia > UBA7976 > UBA1532 > JACKDL01. Next base: position 2,997 of record JAUHVS010000537.1, read on the forward strand.
CGGTGGCCCGTGGCCATCGAGGGGGTGGCGGTGGCCACGCCCGCCGAGCGCGCGGGCTTCGGCGTGACCGACGAGGCCAGCTTCTTCAGCGAGATGGGCGAGCTGCTGGGCGAGGCGCTCACCATCCCCGCGGCCCAGCTGATCGAGGACCAGGTCGGCGGCGCCTACGGCGCGGTCACCGAGGCCGGCGTGCAGGCCATGGCGCAGGCGGCGCAGGCCGAGGGGCTGATCCTGGATCCGGTGTACACGGGCAAGGCGCTGGCCGGGCTGCTGGCCCGCATCGTGGACGGCGGCTACCGGCAGGGCGAGCACGTGGTGTTCGTGCACACGGGCGGCTGGCCAGGGCTGGCGCCCAAGGCGGCGGCCATCGAGGCGGCGCTCGCGGCCACGGCAGGAGTCGACTGATGGACATGGGATCGGCCGCGGTGCTCGGGATCATCCAGGCGCTCACCGAGTTCCTGCCGGTGTCGTCGAGCGGCCACCTGGTGTTGGGCCAGCTGCTGCTGGGCGTGGACGCCGGCGCGGGCGGGGTGGCCTTCGAGGTGGCCGTGCACTTCGGCACCCTGCTGAGCGTGCTGCTGCTGTTCCGCGCCGAGGTCGGCCGGCTGATCGCCGCGGGCCTGCGCGCCCTGCGGGCGCCGGGACAGGTGACCACGCGCTGGGCGGCGGACGGCGATCTGCGGCTGCTCGGGGCCATCGCCATCGGCTGCCTGCCCGCGGGGATCATCGGGGTGGCCTTCAAAGACCAGCTCGAGGCCGCCTTCGGCGACGTCGGCCTGGTGGGGATCGCGCTGATGGTGACCGGGGTCGTGCTGCTGCTCAGCCGGTACGCGCCGCAGGGCGACGGCGAGGTGACCCTGCGCCGCGGCCTGATCATCGGGCTGGCCCAGGCGGTGGCGATCCTGCCGGGCGTCTCGCGCTCGGGCAGCACCATCGCCACCGGCATGTTCCTGGGCGTCGATCACGAGGCCACGGCGCGCTTCAGCTTCTTGATGTCGCTGCCCGTGGTGTTCGGCGCCACGCTGCTCAAGGCCCGCGACCTCGTCGCGGCGCCGCCGCCGAGCGAGACCCTGGCGGCCCTGGGGGTGGGCGCGGCGGTGAGCTTCGTGGTGGGGCTGGGGGCGCTGTGGTTGGTGATGGCCGTGGTGCGCCGGGGCTGGTTCAGCCACTTCGGCTGGTACTGCCTGACCGCGGGCGCGGCCGTCGTGGCCCTGATCTGGGCGTGAGCCGCCCCTGAGCGGGCGGGCCCCCGCCCTCAGCCCTCGGGCGTGGGGGTCTCGAGGATCATGGCCCGGCTGCAGTGCCAGCAGTACGCGAAGTGGCTGGGGTTCTCTTCCCCGCAGTTGGCGCAGTGGATCGGCGCGCGCTCCTCGGCGGCGTTGACGGCCTCGCAGATGGCCTGCGCGGCGGCGTGGTCGGCCTCGCGCACCCACACCTCCACGTCGGTGTTGGGGTAGGGCAGATCGGCGGCCGACAGGTGCTCGTGGTCGAGCCGGCTGAACACGCCCTGCTGGTGCAGGGCGTCGTGCAGGATGTGGGCCTCGACCATGGTGAGCCGGCCGCCCAGGCGCACCATGTCTTCAAAGGCGTCCGCCTCGCGGGCCTCGTCGATGCGGCGGGTGATCACCTGGATGAGGATGTCGGCGTCGGCGCTGGGCAGGTGCGGCAGCCACTGGTGCAGGATGCCCGCGATGCTGTCGACCTCTTCGGTGGGGGCGCCGCTC
>JAUHVS010000538.1 GCA_030424955.1 bacterium
AGCACGGGCACCAGCAGGATCACCGCGTTGACCCCCAGCAGCAGCCGCCGGATGCTGGGGCCCCGGCGGGTCGTCGGGCGCGGCGTCAGCGGCGCAGGGGCGGCCACCTCAGGGCCCGGTGTGCAGGCGGTAGCCGAGCCCGTAGACGGTCTCGATGGGGGCCTCGCCGCCGGCGTCGCGGATCTTGTGGCGGATGCGCCGCACGTGGCTGTCGATGGTGCGGTCGGTGATGTGGTGGCCGGTGCCCCACACCCGGTCGATGAGCTCGTCGCGGCTGTAGGCCTTGCCGGGGAAGCCGAACAGGGCCTTGAGCAGGTCGAACTCCGTGACCGTCAGCACCACCTCGCGCTCCCCCCACCAGCAGCGGTGGCGGGTGGGGTCCAGGGCCAGCAGCCCCTGGGTGAGGCGCTCGCCGGGCGACTCCGGCGGGGTCGCCAGCACAGCGGCGCGGCGCAGCATGGCCTTCACCCGGGCCACCAGCTCCCGCGGGCTGAAGGGCTTGGTCACGTAGTCGTCGGCGCCGAGCTCCAGGCCCAGCACCCGGTCGAACTCGTCGTCGCGGCTCGACAGGAACAGGATCGGCACCTCGCTGGTGGCGCGCAGCCGCCGGCACACGGCCAGGCCGTCCAGCTCGGGCATGGTGATGTCGAGGATCACGGCGTCCGCCGGCTGCGCGGCGAAGGCGTCCAGGGCCGCCTGGCCGTCGGCGGCCTCGCGCACCCGGTGGCCCGCCTGGGTCATCGCGAAGCGCACCACCTCGCGGATGTGCGGATCGTCGTCCACCAACAAGATGTCGGCCATGGGGCCCTCCTGTGCCGCGGGGCGGCCGCGCGCGCCGCCGCGGCACCGTAGATCGACCCTCCCGCAAAAGGAAACGGGGCGCGCCTGAGTACGAGGGGGTACGGGCGTCGGCGGGGACCGCGCTCAGGATGGACCAGGGCGGTGGGGACCGCCGGAGGTGAGATGACACAGGGCGACGGGCGCGGGGGTGGCCGTGGGGATGGCCGACGAGAGCGCGGAGCAGGCGACGGAGGCGATGGCCGAGGCGAGGGCGGCGCAGGGCCCCCGCGGCTGACGGCGGCCGCCATCGAGGCGGCGCTGCGCGCGCTGCCCCAGGGGCCCGACGTGCCCACCGAGGTGGATGACCTGCTGGCCTTGTACCGCGACGGCCGGGCGGGGCCAGGGCTGCAGGCCTTCGTGGTGGGGCTGCTGCTGCGCTCCAAGGCGCTCCGACGCCGGCTCATGGCCCTGGCGCAGGTCGGCGCGCCCGAGGACGGCGGGGCGGCTGGAGACGACGGCTGATGGATCCAACCGGGGTGCCGCCCGTTGGAGGATGCCGTACGGTCTGTATCCCCGGCCTGGAGCGCCCCCATGCGATCTGTCTTGTTCCTCGCAGCGATCCTCAGCGTCGCTGCGCCGCCCGTCGCCCTCGCGAGCCCGCCCGCCGTGGTGGATCCCACCGGCGTCGAGGGCCACGCCTTCAATGCCCTGCACGGGCGCTGGCCGGACCTCACGGCCGACGCCTTCCTCGCGAGCCTGCCGGCGGCCCCCGCGACACCGGCGCTGGGCTTCGACGTGGCGGCGGCCCGGTTCTACGACCTCGTGCTCAAGGCGATCCCCCTCACGGCGCCGCAGCGCGCGGCGCTGGCCCGCCAGGGGCTGGTGGTGGCGCCCCAGGACCAGCGCTTCTCGATGGGCTCGGCCTACCACTACCTGTACAGCCACGACCTGCCGGTCTTCGTCAGCGCCGACAGCGTGCTGCACGCGTGGCACCGCAGCTTCGACACGATGCTCGCGCGCCTGGAGAGCGAGGTGTTCGCGAGCCTGATCTACGAGATCCTGTGGGCCGCGCGGGACCACCTGGTGGCCCAGTCGAAGGCGCCCTGGGCGACCGGGGACGCGCGCACGGCGCTCTACGACGCCGAGCTGTACTTCACCGTGGCGCTCAACCTGGTGCGCGGCAGCACCGTGGTGTCGGCCTTCGGGCAGGGCGAGGCGCTGCAGGCCGTGCTCGACAAGATCAAGGCGCAGGCGATGGACACGGCGCCCACCACCGCCCTCTACGGCGGCCGGCGCGTGGTGGACTGGACCCAGTTCCAGCCCCGGGGCCACTACACGCTGTCGGCCTCGCTGCAGCAGTACTTCCGGGCGATGATGTGGTTGGGGCGCGCCGACACCGGCTTCTCGCTGGTGGACGGCGCCGCCGGCAGCGAGGTGGACGTGGCCCGCGAGCGGCGCGCCGCCCAGGCGGTGACCTGGGCGCTGGCCCACGAGGGCGGGCTGGACCGCCTGGCGGCGCTGCGCGCGGTCATCGACGCGCTCATCGGCAGCGGGGATGAGCTGAGCCCCGAGGCGCTGCTGGCGCTGTCGAAGGGCGCGGGCGTCAAGGGCCTGCACGGCCTGACCGACGGCCCGGCGCAGGCGGCGCTGCTGACCCAGATCAAGGCGTCCGGCGGCGGGGCGCAGCGCATCCTGAGCCAGCTCGTGACCTCGTTTCCCGGGCTGCCTCAGGTGGCGCCGCCGGCGGTGTTCCAGCTCTTCGGGCAGCGCTTCCTGATCGACAGCTTCGTGCTGTCGAAGGTGGTCTACGACACGATCATGAAGGACGGCACGAAGGTGGAGCGCTTCATGCCCATGGGCCTCGACGTGATGGCGGCGCTGGGCAACGACGAGGCCGCGCGCCTGCTGGCCGACGAGCTGGCCCGGTGGCACTACGCGCCCAACCTCAAGACCCTGCGCGCGCTCATCGAGGCGTATCCGGCCAGCAAGTGGCAGGCCGGCACCGTCTACGACCGCTGGCTGGGCGTGCTGCGCACCCTCAACGCGCCGCTGGCCGGTCGCTTTGTGCCCAAGGCGATGCAGGGCGAGGCCTGGCGCCGCAAGACCCTGCGCACCCAGCTCGCCTCCTGGGCCGAGCTGCGACACGACACCATCCTGTATGGCAAGCAGAGCTTCACGGCGGTGGCGGGCTGCGAGTATCCGGCGGGCTACGTCGAGCCCGTGCCGCCGTTCTACGCGGCCATGGCGACGCTGGCCGAGGGCATGGCCGGGGTGCTGGCCGACGCGGATCTGAAGAGCACGCGCCAGCCTGAGCTGGTCAACCTGCTCGACAACCAGCAGCGCTTCCTCAAGGCCTTCGCCGGCACCGTGCGCCGCCTGGAGCGCCTGGCGACCCTCGAGCTCGCGGGCAAGCCGTTCCCCGCGGCGGACGTCACCTGGATCAAGCAGACCATCGACAAGCGCGGCGGCGGGAGCGGGCCGCCCCGCTACGACGGCTGGTACCCGACGCTCTTCTGGGGCGCCGCGCCGGACGACTACGTGCCCGAGGTGGCGGACGTGCACACCGATCCGAACTCGGGGCGCTTCCTCGAGGTGGCGACCGGCGACGTCGAGCTGCTGGTCATCGCCGTCGACAGCGGGGCGGACCACGCGGTGTATGTGGGGCCCGTGTCGAGCTACTACGAGTTCTCGGCGGAGGGCACCCGGCTGACGGACGAGGCGTGGCGCTGGCAGATCCGCGACGGCAAGGCGCCCGCACCGCCGGCCTGGGCCGCGCCGCTGTTTTAGCAGCAGGCTGTTAAGGGGCGCTCCCATCGCCAGCGTCATCGCCGAAGTCGCCGGCTCCGGCGTTGCCGCGTCCTCGACGATGCGCCGCATCGCCGACCGCGCGACGCCTTGGATCCGACGCTTCGGCTCGCTCTGGCTCGGTCCGCGAATGTCAACGCCCTGCCAGTCGCCAGCCTGCGCCCGGTCAGGGCGCAGGGGCCCCGGCCGGCGGGGCGCTGGGGGCCAAGGCCTCGACCCCCACGAAGCGGTCGGGATCGGCCGCTTGCAGCGCACGGGCGAGGGCCAGCCGATCGCCCTCGGCCACCAGCACGAAGGGGCCCTCGGCCAGCCCGGCGATCCGGTCGAGCTGCCGCAGCAGGTGCGGGCCGTCGATGCCCGGCTGGGTGGTCCAGGCCCAGCGGGCAGGCCCCGGGGCGATGGGCCCCGGCACGACCACCGTCCGGGCGGCCCCCGCGGCTGGCCCGGGGGGCGTGGTGAGCGCCGGGGGCCACGGGGCGCCCTCGGCCAGGATCACCCGCGCGCGGATCTCGCTGGCCTGGCCAACCTCAGGCGCCGCCCCGGTGGGCCCAGTGGCCTGCTCGATGGGCGCCGGCGCCCGCTGCACCGCCCAGTAGCGCGCGTGGGTCCGCACCCACGTCTGCACCGCCGGCCAGCGCAGATCGGCGTGCAGGGGCTTGAGGGCGGCCGCGTCGGCGGTGTGGGCGTCGGCGCCCTCGGCCATGACCCCGCCCATCAGCCACCACAGCGCCGCGTCGGCTTGGCCGGCCTGGGCCAGCCAGCCCGCCAGGACCAGCCGGCCGCGCCCGCGGCCCTCGACGGCCCACCGGCCCAGGGTGGCGGCCGCCCGCCAGCGCCCGCGGGCCGCCAGGGCCTCGGCCTTGGCCCAGCGCGCCGCGTCCGATCCCCGGGGGGGCCGGCCGGTGGGCGGGGCGGGGGGCCGCAGCCGGAACGGCGGGGCCGGGGGCGGCGTCGCGGCCTCGGCCGCGAGGGCCTCGGCGGTGTCCAGGCGGGTGTTGAGGGCCAGGAAGCGCGGGGTCCACGCGGTCAGCTGCCCAGGGTGCGCGTAGGCCACCTCGCGGGCGCGAGTGATCAGCCGGCGCGCCTCGCCGTGGTCGCCCGCGACGGCGGTGG
>JAUHVS010000539.1 GCA_030424955.1 bacterium
GCCGTGAGGCTGGGGCAGGGGCGGGCTGAGCGGGGCGCTGGCGGGCCTCGCCCGCTGGGCAGCGCGGGCGCCTTTGATGGTGGGAATGGTTTTAAAAACAGTGGGTTATGGGGGCGTCGGGGCGGCGCTGCTCGCGCGCCCCGCGGGCGGTGGCTTGCCTCGCGGCGCTGGCAGGGCTAGATCGTGCGCGCGACCTTTTGCAGGAGGAGACCGTTTCATGGGCCGTATCTTCGAGACCCGCAAGGCCACCATGTTCGCCCGCTACGACCGCATGGCGAAGGCGTTCACCAAGTGCGGGCGCGAGATCGCCATGGCGGTGAAGGCCGGGGGCGAGAACCCCGACTTCAACCCGGCGCTGCGCCGCGCGATCCAGAACGCGCGGGCGGCGAACATGCCCAACGATCGCGTCAAGAGCGCGATCAAGAAGGCGCTGGGCGAGACGGGCCCGGGCTACGAGACGCTGTACTACGAGGGCTACGGCCCCCACGGCGTCGCGATGATGATCGAGACCGCCACCGACAACAACACGCGCACCGTGGCCAACGTGCGCATGCACTTCAACAAGGGCGGCGGCAACCTGGGCAACACCGGCTCGGTGGCGTTCTTGTTCAACCGCATGGGCGTGTTCCGGCTGAAGCCCGATGATCTCGACCCCGAAGAGCTCGAGCTCGAGCTGATCGATCACGGGCTCGAGGAGCTGGGCGAGTCGGAGGACGACGACGGCAACCCCGTGCTGGTGCTGCGCTGCGCGTTTGAGTCCTTCGGTGACCTGCAGTCCGGGCTGGACGAGCGCAAGATCGAGCCGATCTCGTCGGGCATCGAGTTCATCCCCACGCTGCCGGTGAGCCTGGACGAGGCGCAGGCCGAGGAGGTGCTCAAGCTGGTGGAGCGCCTCGAGGGCGACGACGACGTGCAGAACGTGTTCCACACCCTGAGCTGAGCCCCGCCGCCTGCGCTGGGTGGCGTGCCGGTCGAGCGAACCGGTCGGGCGCCCTGCTGCATCGCTCCCCCTGCTGACGCTTCGACACCGCCGCTCCCGGCACCCGGAGGCCCTCATGTTCGACATCTTCAACCCCACCGAGGAGCACGCGGCCCTGCGGTCGATGGTGCGCGCCTTCGCCGAGAAGGCTGTGGCCCCGCAGGCCGAGGCCCACGACGCGGCCGAAAAGTTCAACCACGGGCTGTTCCGTCAGCTCGGTGAGCTGGGGCTGCTGGGGGTCACCGTGCCCGCCGAGTTCGGCGGCTCCGAGATGGACGCCACGGCGGCGGTCATCGCCCACGAGGAGCTGTCGGCCCAGGACCCCGGCTTCACGCTGGCGTACCTGGCGCACTCGATGCTGTTCGTGAACAACCTGGCGCAGAACGGCGACGCGGCGCAGAAGGCGCGCTGGCTGCCCGGGGCCTGCGACGGCTCGCTCATCGGCGGCATGTGCATGAGCGAGCCCAACGCGGGCACCGACGTGCTGGGGATGTCGACGACGGCCACCCGCGACGGCGACGACTACGTGCTCAACGGCGCGAAGATGTGGATCACCAACGGGGCGCTGGACGACAGCACCATGGGCGACGTGTTCTTGGTGTACGCCCGCATGGCGGGGGCCGGGCGCAGCGAGATCAGCCAGTTCGTCATCGAGAAGGGCACGCCGGGCTTCAGCATCGGCCAGCGGCTGAAGGGCAAGCTGGGCATGCGGGCGTCGGGGACCGCCGAGCTGGTGTTCGACGGCGCGCGGGTGCCGGCGAGCCACCGGGTGGGCGCCGAGGGCAGCGCCCTGGTGCATATGATGCAGAACCTGGAGATCGAGCGGCTGACCCTGGCGGCCATGAGCCTGGGCATCGCGCGGCGCTGCATCGAGGTGATGAACGCCTACGCGCAGGACCGAAAGAGCTTCGGCCAGCCACTCAACCGCTTCGGGCAGATCCAGCGGCACATCGCCGAGAGCTACGCGGCCTTCATGGCCGGGCGCAGCTACGTGTACCAGGTGGCCAACGCGCTGCGGCTCGACAAGCCGGGCAACCGGCTCGACAGCGACGGCGTGAAGCTCTACTGCGCGACCATGGCCAAGGACGTGGCGGATCGCGCGATCCAGGTGCTCGGCGGCTACGGTTACATGGCCGAGTACGACGTGGAGCGCCTGTGGCGCGACGCCAAGCTGCTGGAGATCGGCGGCGGCACCGTCGAGGCCCACCAGAAGAACATGACCCGCGATCTCTCGGCGCTGCGCCTCATCAAGTAGCGCGCGGCAGGCGCCCGGCCCGCCGGGCGGCGCGGCCGCCGGGGGCGCCCGCGGCCCACCCCCGTCGACACACAATCGTCACTTGGCCCGGTGTTGGGGCCTTCGGCACCCTGCGGCGGTGTCGCGGCGGCGCCGGGCTGCGCCTGCTTCGGGCGCGCTGGCCGCTGCGTAGAGCCAACGAGAGACACCGGGGGACCCATGCAGAGTTCGATGAAGTGGATGGTGCTGAGCCTGGCGATGACCGGCCTGGCGGCGGGCTGTGACGACGGCGGCGGGGACGGCACCGGCGGCGCCGGCGGCGCGGTCGGGGCCTCCAGCGATGGTGGGGCCGGCGGCATGGGCGGCGCAGGCGGCATGGGCGGCGCCGGCGGCATGGGCGGCGCGGGCGGCGCCGGTGGTGCGGGCGGCATGGGCGGCGCCGGCGGCGGCGCTGATCCTTGCCTGACCGCGTGCGATCGCGTGGTGACCTGCGCGGTCGAGGCGTGCCCGGGCTACCCCGACGAGACGAGCGCTGCGCCGCTGGGTGAGGGCTGCCTGCTGGCCTGCGCCGAGATGGGCGCCCTGGCGAACATCGTCAACAACTTCGGCACCTGCGCCGAGGTGCTCGACCTGGTGCGGTCGACCAACAACGACTTCGGCCCGGCGTGTGACGCGGGCGCCGGCGGCGCTGGCGGCGAAGGCGGCATGGGCGGCGAAGGCGGCATGGGCGGCGCCGGCGGCATGGGCGGCGCGGGCGGCGAAGGCGGCATGGGCGGCGAGGGCGGCATGGGCGGCGCCGGTGGGGTCGGCGGCGCGGGTGGCGCCGGTGGGGAAGGCGGGGCTGGCGGCATGGGCGGCGCGGGCGGCGATCCCGGCCCCGGCTGGGACTGCGACGCGCTGTGTGGCTGGTTCAACGAGGGCTGCGGCTACATGGCGGGGGTCGCCTTTGACGATCCGGCGGTGCAGTGTCCCGAGATCTGCGCCGGGCACGTCGCCGGCCGCGACGGCATGGAGAACCAGGCCAACTTCGAGCGCGCCTTCGAGGTGTGCGACGCGGCCTTCACCAGCCAGAGCTGCGCGGTGGGCTACGCCTGCGTGACCGATGATGACGGCTACGTGGCCGCGGACGTGTCCTCGGCGTCGGTCACGATCTCGGGCGTGCTCGGCGGGCAGGCCTTCAACATCAACACCACGGCGTCGCTGGTGGTGGGCGCCAAGAACGACGGGACGCCCGGCGATCTGGAGCTGGCCTTCGAGGTCGATGGCGACGGCTGGGTCGTGAAGTTCGACGAGCTGGCGGCGACGCTGGCGGCGGACCCGAACGCGCTGTTCATCGACGCCGCGGACAACCGCGTCGACGTCTACAACATGCGCGCGGATCTGGGCCGGGCCCGCTTCGACAGCGTGGGGCTGATCCAGGTGAACATCTGGGACATCGCGGGGGGCGTGGATCTGTCGGCCCTCGTGGAGATCGACGAGAACAACTCCCTCGAGGTGTCGGCCATCGGCATGTTCGGCCCCGCCGAGTAGGCTCGCGGCTCAGCGGGCCGTGTTCTGCGCCGCCGGGGTCGCGACCTGGGCGGTGTGGAACTGGCCGACCCCGTCGGGGATGCGCGCCAGGCTGCCGCCCGCCGGGCTGTCGCCGTCGCTCCAGTCGACGGCGTCCACCACCTGACCGTCGGCGTTGAACAGGATCAGCGCCTCGTCTGCCCCCAGCTTGAAGCCCGAGGCCTCGTCCGAGACCTCGACGCGCAGGAAGGCGCCGGGGGCGAGGATCGTGCCGTCGGCGATGACGCCCAGGCCGGGGGCGTCGACGGTGACGTCCTCGTCGAAGGTCCAGCCGCTGACGTCCACCGGCACGCGGTCGATGTTGAACAGCTCGAACCAGTCCGCCGGATCGCCCTTCGCGGCGACCTCGTTGATGACCACGGCGCCGGCGCGGGCCACGCCGGCGGTGGGGCGGTTGGGCGGGGGCGGCTGGGGGGCGTCGGGCCCCGGAGCGGGGGGGCCGCCCGCCGGGGGCGCGTCGGCGAGGGCGCCGCCGCCCAGGCGCCGGCCGTTGTCGCCCTGGTCGTCGGCGTCGGCGCAGGCGCTGGCCCACAGGGCAAGGCTCATCAGCAGGATCGTGCGTCGCATGGCGTGCCTCGGCTGCATCACAAGAGACGGTGGACCGCGCCCAGGACCTCAAGGCGCAGCAGGACTCGGTGGGCGTTCGCGGGCCCGGGGGCGCCGGGGATCGGCGCGCCGGCGTCGTCGTAGGTGTCGCGCTCGTAGAGCGCGTACAGGCGCAGGCGGTCGAGGCCGGGCGCCAGGCTGTGCAGGTTGGTGAACAGGCCCGTCGAGATCCGCCGGCTGGTGGCGTCCACCCCGTCGGGATCCACCCGCAGCTCGGTGAGGTGGCCCATGATCCCCAGCCACTCGGGCACCAGGCGGGCGTCCGCCCACACGTCGAGCCCCTGCGCGGC
>JAUHVS010000540.1 GCA_030424955.1 bacterium
GGGTGCAGGTGAGCTGAACGTCGTCGGCGGCGGGCGGATCGATGGGCAGCGGCCCCAGGCTGGCGGCCACGGCCTCGCCGTCCAGGCTGGCCTCGGCCGCCAGCAGCACCGTCCCGGGGCCCGCCGTGGCCCGCACGACGGCGGTGGCGTCGCCCACGCCGCGCAGCAGCCGCGTCGCCGCCGGCGCCACCGTCACCGCGCCCCCGGTCACCTGGGCCTCGAGGGTCAGGGCCGCGTCTCCGTCGGGGGGCAGGCCATCGGCGAAGCGCAGCTCGGCCCGCAGCGTCACCGACTGGCCGAGGGTCAGCCGCGGGGGGACGCCCGTCAGCCGCAGCACCGGCGGGCCCTCGGGGGTCGGCGCGGCCGCCGCACAGGCCACGTCAAACCGGCTGGGCCGCACGCACAGCGCCGCCAGCCGCGCCGCCTCGGCGCCCCCGTCGACCTGCAGCGCCCCGGTGCCATAGCCCGCACAGGTCAGCGCCACCCGGCTGCGGCCGAACCGCGCGGGGATCGCCACGCGGGCCTGCCCGTCCACCCGCAGCGGCCCGGTGGCCTGCACCTGCAGCGCCTGCCCGCCCTGGGCCGGGGTGATCACCAGGGTCGCGGGGGTGTCGGGGGTCAGCACCGCCGTGGCACACTCGGCGCCGTCGATGCGCAGCCCGGGCGGGCCGCCCCCCGCGCCCGGCGGGCCGGCGTCGCGCCCCGCGCCCACCATCGGCGCGCCGTCGTCGCAGGCGACCTGCGCCGCCAGGGCCCACGCCAGGCCCAGCGGGCAGGCCAGCGACGCGACGCGGTTGAGCAGCGACCCCATGGCGGGAGTCTACCAGGGCCCCGCCCCCACCGGCCCCACAGCCCAGGCCGAGGAGTGTCATGCCGTCCATGCAGTTCTTCTACGACATCGCCAGCCCGTACTCGTACCTGGCCGCCACCCGGGTGGACGCCGAGGCCGCCGCCGCCGGCGTCACCGTGCGCTGGCGCCCGTTCCTCATCGGCGGGGTGTTCCACGCCACCGGCAACACCCTGCCGGCGGGCAACCCGGCCCGGGGGCGCTACCTGTTCCAGGACCTCGCCCGCTGGGCCGAGCACCTGGGCGTGCCCTTCACCCTGTCGCCCCACTTCCCGGTGCACTCCCTGCTGGCCATGCGGGTGCTCACCACCCTGCGCGACGATCAGGCCCGCCAGCGGCGGGTGGCGCACGCGCTGTTCCGCGCCTGCTGGGTCGACGGCGCGCTCATCAAAGATCCCGAGGTGCTGGGCGGCGTGCTGGCCGGGGTCGAGGGCGAGGACGCCGCCACCCTGCTCGCCGCGGCCGTCACCCCCGACAACAAGCAGGCCCTCAAGGACACCACCGACGCGGCCGTGGCCTACGGCGCCTTCGGCGCGCCCTGCTTCGTGGTGGGCGACGCCCTGTACTTCGGCAACGACCGGCTCGACTTCGCCCTGCGCGCCGCCCAGGCGCAGGCCTGAGCCCGGGGGCCCCGGCGGCTCGCCCTGGCCCGGGCCTTCTGGCACGCTGACGCCATGCACAGCCCCCTCGCCGCTCACCGCCCCACGCCCCGCCGCCTGGCCCGCGTCGGCAGCCTGTGCGCTGCCCTCACCCTCAGCGCCTGCGCCTGGGACGCCCCCCGCGAGGCCCGCTTCGGGTCGCTCGACCTGGGCGTGGCGGGGGACGCCACCCCGCGCGCCGATCGCGGCGCCCCTTTGCCCTGCGCGCTGCCGGTGACCGAGATCGCGCCCGGCCCCGAGGGCGCCCTGGCCGACCTGACCCCCGGCCTGCGGCCGCTGCCCAACGCCGCCTGTGGCGAGGCCGGCCCCCAGGCCCTGTTCAGCTTCACCGCCCCCAGCGCCGGCACCTGGCGCTTCGACAGCGCGGAGTCGGTCAGCGACGACACCACCGTCAGCGTGCTGGACGGCTGCCGCGCGGACGCCCGCCAGCTCATCTGCAACAACGACCTCACCGATCGCGCGTGGGCCCGGCTCGACCTGCGGCTGGCGGCCGGCGAGCAGGTCTACGTGGTGGTCGCGCCCACGGTGCCCGACGCCCGCGCCCCCGTGCGGCTCACCGTGCGGCCCGTGACGGGCGGCGCCGAGGGCGAGCCCTGTGATGTGGACGACCCCGGCGCCTGCGACGACGGCCTGGCCTGCTGGTGGGCCCGCGGCGCGTTGACCGTGTGCCAGCGGCCGCGGCCGCGGGCGCTCGGAGAGGCCTGCGCCGAGGACGGCCGCATCGGCCCCTGCGTCGACGGCGTGTGCCGGGGCGAGGGCCCGGACGCCCAGTGCCAGCCCACGGCGCAGTGCCCGCCATCGGTGTTCCCCTCGGAGCTGGCGCCCTTCCAGGTCGACGGCGACCGCTGGGAGGTGTCGCAGGTGCCCCTGGGCGAGGGCGAGTGGCAGCCGGCGTGCCTGTCCGGCGCGCCGCGGGCCCACAGCATCTGGCGCCTCGAGGTGCCGAGCGCCGGCCTCTACGTCGCCCGCACCAGCCAGCCCCCCCGCGCGCCGCAGGTGGACACCGTGCTGGCCCTGTCGACCCAGTGCGACACCGGCGAGTGGCTCGCCTGCGACGACGACAGCGGCCGCAGCACCTACAGCGAGGGCCAGGCGCGGCTGTCGGCGGGCGAGACCCTGTTCATCCAGGTGTCGCCCTTCTCGGCGGGCGAGGTGGGGATCTTCGATCTGGTGGTCGAGCGCCGCTGAGGCGCTGGCCACGCGCGCCGCGCGCTCAGCCCAGGGTCGCCAGCACGTTGCCCGGCGCCAGCACGCCCGCGGGATCGAAGGCCGCCTTGATCGCCCGCATCCGGGCCAGGTCCGCCGGATCGCTCACCTCGATCAGCATCGCCCGCTTGGCCTTGCCGATGCCGTGCTCGGCGCTGATGGACCCGCCCTGGGCCGCGCAGTGCCGGGCCAGCGCGTCGTAGAGCAGCTTGCCCGCGGCCATCTCGGCCGGGGTCTTGGGCAGCAGGTTCACGTGCAGGTGGTTGTCGCCAATGTGGCCGAAGGTGGCGACGTCCAGCCGCGCAGGCAGCGGCTCGCCCCACTCGGCCTCGAAGGCCGCCCCCGCCTCGGGCCCCACCGCCGCCGGCAGATCCGCCAGGGCCTCGGCGTAGTGGGCCACCATGCGGTGCAGCCAGCCCTTGGGGTACGCCAGATCGGTGCCCAGCTTGCGCAGCCCCCGCTGCCGGGCCAGGGCGTTGATCGACTCGGGCACCGCGTGGCGGAACTCGCGGAACGCCTCGAGATCGGCCTTGCTGCTGCTGATGCGCATGGCCGCCTCGTCGTCGGGCGCGCCGCCGGCGATGAGCGCCTCGTACCAGGCCATCGCCACCGCGTCGCCCTCGCGCTTGCCGTGGCGCTGCTCCACGAACAGCGCGGCCTGCGCCCCGGGGGGCACGCCCAGCCGCGGGTGGCGCTCGGCGGCCAGCCGCAGGGCCTCGGCGTCGAACCACTCCAGGCTCATCGGCGCCACGCCCTCCAGCGCCCCCGCCTGCACCTGCGCCACGAAGTCCACGGCCTTGCCGGCGTCGTCCCAGAACACCAGCGCGGCGAAGATCTCGGCCCGGGGCAGCAGGCGCACGGTCACCGCCTCGATGTAGCCCAGCGTGCCCTCGCTGCCGATGAAGAGATCAATGAGATCAGGCACATCGCGCCGCAGGGCGAAGCCCATGGCGTTCTTCACGTCCGCCCGGCGCAGGGGCGGGGCGGGCACCTCCAGCGCGCCGCCCGAGGGCAGCGGCAGCACGAAGCGCCCGTCCACCGGCGGGTGCTCGCCCCGGCGCAGCGTCAGCCGGTCGCCGCTCGCCAGCACCACCGTCAGCCCCTCGACCCACGCGCCGGTGGGGCCGTAGCCGTAGCTGCGCGCCCCGCTCGCGTTGCAGGCCACCGCGCCCGCGATGGAGCAGGTGCGGCGGCTGGTGGGATCGATGGGCAAGAACCAGCCCGCCCGCTCGGCGGCGGCCTCGACGTCGCTCACCAGCACTCGCGCCGGGGCGGTGGCCTCGCCGCGCTCGGCGTCCACCTGCACCAGGTCGGGCGACGAGTCCTCAGGCAACACCACCACCCAGCCGCCCTCGGGCACGGCGGCCCCGGTGAGGCTCGTGCGGCGCGCGCTGAACACCAGCGGCACCCCCGCCTGCGCCGCCTGGGCCATCACCTCGGCGATGACCTGGGGGTCCCCCGTGCGCACCACGCCGTCGGCCCGGCCGGCGAAGCTCGACTCGTCGGCGACGTACTGTTCAATCAGGGCGGGGTCGCGCTCGACCGAGAATCCAGGCATCTTGCACCCGTTGGGGACGGTGGTGTTCATCGCCCAGGATCGAAGCGAAGCCCCGGTCGTGTCCAGCCCGCAGCCCGATAACTGTCCCTTCTGCCTCCAGTTCACGGGGCTCGCGGCCGCCCGCGCCGACGGCGTGCGCTACTGCCCCGTGTGTGGGGCCGACTGGCAGGCCATCGACGTCGAGGTGCCCGCCCGGCAGAGCGCCGAGCTGCCCCAGTACGTCGATCCCCCGGCGCCGGCGCCGCCTCCCCCGCCTGCACCCCACAGCGGCGTCGCGCCCCTCACCATCGGCCTGCTGATCGGCCTGCTGGGCACCCTGGGCGTGGCCCTCGTGCTGCAGTGGCTGCCCGGCGAGCCCGCCCCGCCGGCGCCGCCCCGGGCCGCGGTGCCGGCCCCGCCCCT
>JAUHVS010000541.1 GCA_030424955.1 bacterium
ATGCGCCTGTACGAGATGTTCATGGGCCCCCTCGAGGCCACGAAGCCCTGGCAGACCTCGGGCGTGGACGGCGTGCGCCGCTTCCTCGACCGGGCCTGGCGGCTGTTCGTGTCGAGCGAGGACGACGCCGACGCCCTGATCGTGGACGACAGCCCGATGACGGACGCCGACGCGCGGCTGCTGCACCGCACCATCAAGAAGGTCGGCGAGGACATCGAGGCCCTGCGGTTCAACACCGGCATCTCGGCCATGATGGAGTTTGTGAACCACTTCACCAAGGAGGGGCGCACCCCCCGCGCGGCCCTCGAGCCCTTCGCGCAGCTGCTGGCGCCCTTCGCGCCGCACATGGGCGAGGAGCTGTGGGCGCGGCTGGGCCACACCGAGACCATCTCGTACGCGCCGTGGCCCACCTTCGACCCGGCCCTGTGCGTGGACGACACCGTCAACTACCCGGTGCAGGTCAACGGCAAGATGCGCGGCCAGCTCGATCTGGCGAAGGACGTCGACAAGGGCACGGCCCTGGCGGCGGCCAAGGCCCACGAGAACGTCGCGCGCTTCCTCGAGGGCGAGCAGCTGGTGCGCGAGATCTTCGTGCCCGGCCGCATGATCAACCTGGTGGTGAAGTAGCGCCCCGCGCCAGTTGCCCAGCGCCGGGCGCCCCGGCCTGGGCGCGCCCCCTCAGGCGGTCCACAGGGTCCACGCGCCGATGGCGATGAAGCCCACCCCCGCCGCCCGGGTCAGGGTGCGGGTGTCGAGCACCTGGCCCAGCGCCGCGCCCCCCAGCACCCCCAGCGCCGTCGTGGCCACCAGGGCCAGGCTGGCCGCTGCGAACACGCCCCACCGCGCGCCCGCGTCCGCCTTGGCCGAGAACACCAGGGTCGCGAGCTGGGTCTTGTCGCCGAGCTCAGCCAGGAACACGGTGCCGAACACCGTCAGAAACGCGCGCCAGTCCATCGTTCATCCTCTGTGGTCAGGTCACTGGGTCATGGGGTGGGCACTGCGCGGCGCGGCCTGCGCCCGCCTCAGCTCGGCTTGGGGCGCACCGCCGGCAGGCTCGCGTTGCTCGCCAGCGGGGACTGCGCCCGGAGCAGCGCTGTGATGTCGTCGGCGGACATGGGCCGCCCGTACCGGTAGCCCTGCGCGTACCGGCAGCCGGCGCCCTGCAGCTCGGCCTCCTGCTCTCGGCGCTCGACGCCCTCGGCGACCACGTCCAGCTCAAAGGCCCGCGCCAGGGACACCGTGGCCCGCACGATCTCAGCGTCCCCCTCGTCGTGCTGCATGTCGCGCACGAACTCCTGGGCCACCTTCAGCACCGACACGGGCAGCCGCTTGAGGTACAGCAGCGACGAGAACCCGGTGCCGAAGTCGTCGATGGCGAAGCGCACGCCCGTCGCGCGCAGCCCGTGCATGCGCTCGGCCACGCCCTGAAGATCCCGCGCCAGCACGCCCTCGGTGAGCTCCAGCATGAGGGCCTCGCCGGGGATCTGGGCGGCCGCGAGGGCGTCGCGCACCTGGACGTCGAAGCCGGGGCTGCGGAACTCGACCGGGGACGCGTTGACCGACACCCACAGCGCGGGCGCCAGGGCGCGCCAGCGCGCGACCGCGTCGCAGGCGGCCGCCAGCACCAGCGCCGTCAGATCCCCGATCAGGCCCCGGTCCTCCGCCAGCGGCACGAACTGCATGGGGGGCACCGCCCCCAGCGTGGGGTGCCGCCACCGCGCCAGGGCCTCGACGCCCACCAGGGTGCGCCCCGGGAGGGCCACGATGGGCTGGAAGACCACGCTGAGCCCCTCGCGGTGACGCAGGGCGCGCTGCAGGGCCTCGCCGAGCTCGATGCGGGCGCGCACCGACGCGTCCAGCGCGGTCGTGTGGAACGCGTAGCTGCCGCGGCGCTCCTTGGCGGCGTACAGCGCGATGTCCGCGTGCTCCATCAGCGTGGTGGCGTCGCTGGCGACGTCGATGGCCGTGGCGATGCCGATCGTGATCGACGTGCGCACGGTGTGCTCGTCGAGCCGCATGGGCTCCCGGATGGTCGCGAGCAGCTTGTCGGCCAACAGGGCCGCGTGCTCCTCGCGGGACACCCCCAGCTGCAGCACCGCGAACTCGTCGCCCCCCAGGCGCCCGACGGTGTCGGAGGCCCGCAGCCGGCCCTTCAGCCGCGCCGCCACCAGGGCGAGCAGGGCGTCGCCCACCGGGTGGCCCAGGCTGTCGTTGATGTCTTTGAAGTGATCCAGGTCGATGAAGTGCAGCGCGAAGCCCACCCCCGCGCGGGCGTGGCGCGCCACGGCGCCCTGCAGCCGATCCAGGAACAGCCGCCGGTTGGGCAGGCCCGTGAGCTCGTCAAAGAACGCGAGCTGGCGCACCTGGGCCTCGGCCTGGCGGGCCCCGCTGACGTCCTGCACGAAGATCACCACGAACCCGTCCAGGCCCGCGTCGTGCCGGCGCATCGACACCACCGCCTGCACGCGGTGACCGTCGGCGTGCAGCAGCCGCAGCTCAAGCTCGACGGGCCCCGCCGTGCCCTTCAGCACCTGCGCCAGCGCCTTGGCGCCGCGGTCGCGATCCCCCGAGACCACCAGCCGGGTCCAGGGCAGGGCCATCAGGGCCTCGCGGTCGTAGCCCAACAGCTCGCCGAGCCGGGGGTTGCAGTCGAGCCAGCCGCCCTCGAGGGTCGTGAGGGCCACGCCGAACAGGCCGTTGTTGAACACCGCCTGCATCCGCACCTGCTCGCTCCGGGCGGCCTGCACCGCCACCTCGCGATCGAGCTCCAGGCTGACCCGCTCGGCGAACAGCCCCAGCACCTCGTCGAGGGCGGCGGGGCCCTCCCACGGGCCGTCGTCCATGACCGCGATGATGCCCAGCGGCGCCCCGGCGCGGTCGTACAGCGGCGCCCCGGCGTAGCACTGCAGCCCGTGGGTCACCACGAAGGCGTCGTCGGGGAACAGCGTGGGCAGCTCCCGCGGGAAGACGCAGGCGGTCGCCCCCAGGATCTCGGCGCAGGGCGTGCCCTTCAGGTCGTAGGCAAAGGACGGCAGGTGGGCGCCCCACAGCCACGCCGCGCGGGTGTGGGCGCGGGTGCTGCCCGGCGACTCGAGGGTGGCGATGATCACCACCGACACCCCGAGGCTCTCGGCGAGCTCGCGGGTCAGCCAGCTGAGATAGGCCTGGCCCGAGCGGCCCGACTGCGCCGCCGTCAGCAGCCGGCGCAGCACGCTGATGGGCAGGACCGCCTGATCGAAGACCTCGTCCACGGGCCCGCTCATCGGCCACCCGCCGCGGCCCCTGAGCGGGCGGTGTCGTCGGCCGGCCAGCGGGCGAGGAAGGCCTGCCAGTCCGCCGGGGCGTTGAGGTTGAGCACCACCCCCGGATCGGGCACCGCGAGGTGGTGGGGGGCGGTCAACAGGGTGCGCAGGGGCGCGTCATCGGGGGCCATCAGCCGCGGCCGCAGCGCCGCCGGCAGGCGCACGGGGTGACCGGGCGCGCCGAGGTAGGTGGGCACCACCGCCCCCTCGCCGGGGGCCGCCAGCAGCGCCGCCAGGGTCTCGGGCGCCACCACCGGCCGATCCACGTGGGTGAGCAGCACGTCGCCGGGCGCACACGCCGTCAGGCCAGCCCGCAGGCTCGCCCGCATGCCCTCGGCCCAGCGCGCGGCGAAGGCCACCTGGGCGGGGGCCGGCACCGCCTCCGCGACCGCCGGGTGCGCGCCGACCACCACCGTCACCGAGGCCAGGCCGGCGTCGAGCAGGCGCAGGGCGAGGCCAGCCACCAGGGGCACGCCCCCCCAGCGCAGCAGGGCCTTCGGCTGCCCCATCCGGGTCGACGCGCCCGCGGCCAGGATGAGGCCGTGCACTGGACGCGGGGAGCGGGTGTTCATGGCCACAGCCTAACAGCGAAGGGCCCAAGATACCGACCTTGGCGCCATGAGTGAGCTCAAGCCATACCCCTTCGCCCTGCTCGTGGCGCGCGTGTTCACCGAGCTGACCGAGCGCGACAGCGTCTTCGACCTGCCCCGGCGAAAGTTCTACCGGGGCGCCGATGACCTCGACCTGTCGGTGACCGTGCACGGCCACCGCGCCGGCACCGCCCTGGGCCCGGCCGCAGGGCCGCACTCACAGCTGGCGCAGAACATCGTGCTCACCTGGCTGGGGGGCGGCCGGGTCATCGAGCTGAAGACCGTGCAGATCCTCGACCAGCTCGAGATCCCGCGCCCGTGCATCGACATGGCCACCATCGGCTACAACGTCGAGTGGTCGCAGGAGCTGACCCTCGAGGAGAGCCTGGAGGAGTACGTCAAGGCGTCGATGCTCATCGAGATCATGCAGGCGGCGGGGATCACCGGCGGCCCCGCGGACGGGCTGCCCGTGGTGTTCGACATGAGCGTGGGCTACGACCTCGCGGGCATCCAGAGCCCGCGGGTGCAGGCCTTCATCGAGGGCATGAAGGACGCCAGCGCCGTGGTCGAGCGGCTGCGCGCGCAGATCCCCGAGGCGTTCTCGCAGTACCGCGCCCTGCCCTTCACCACCCGCCTGTCGGACACCCTCACGCTGAGCACCTTCCACGGCTGCCCGCCCGACGAGATCGAGCGCATCATCGAGCACCTGCAGACCCACAACGGCCTGCACTGCGTGGTGAAGCTTAACCCCACGCTGCTGGGCCCCGAGACCGTGCGCG
>JAUHVS010000542.1 GCA_030424955.1 bacterium
CCCTGGACGGCCTGGGCACGCCCGACTTTGCGGCCCCGGAGCAGCACCACGGCCACCCCGGCCAGGTGTCGGCCCGGGCGGATCTGTACGGCGTCGGCAAGCTCCTCGCGTGGCTCGTGGGCGGGCCCGCGGCGCTACACGAGACCGATCCCCTGCCGCCCGCCGTACGCCGGGTCGTCCAGCGCGCAACCCGGCGCGACCCCCACGATCGCTACCGCGACGCAGAGGCCATGGCCCGGGCCGTCGAGGCCGCCTTGGGCGATGACGCCGGCGCGCCGGTCGAGATCGGCAGCGTCCTCAACGGCAACTGGCGGGTGGTGCGCACGCCGACGCGGCTGGACGACACCGCGATCTGGGGTTGCCCCGCCGTGGACAAGCTGCTCGGCGAACCCCTGCACCTGTGGGTGGTGCCGGCCACAGCCGCAGACGCCGTGACCCTCGACCGCCACGCCCGCGCGCTCCCAGCGCAGGCCCGCGTGGCGCTCGTGCAGGCGGACGATCTGTTGGTGCTGGTCACCCGGGCGGGCGTTCAGCTCGGCGCCCCCGATCCCCGCCCCGCGGCCAGCGGCGGGCCCGCGCCTCAGGCGATCCCCGTCGCAGAGTAGGTCGCGCCCACGGCCCAGGCCGTCGTCCCTTCGAGCCCGTGGATCGACGAGGGCCACCTGCGCCTCGCCCTGGGCGTCGGCCGGGCCAGCGACACCAGCGCCCGGATCGTCGCGCTACGCCGCAGCCCGCCCGCCTGGACCCTGCGCCTCCTGCGGCCTCACCTGCACAGCGCGGAGGCCGTGCGAGAGGTCGCCCACCGCGAGCTGTCGCTGGTGCAGGCGGCCGCCATCGCCAGCACCCTCGGCGAGCCCACCGACTGGTTCAGCCAGGGCTTTGAGCGCGGCGGCTTCTCTTGGGGCCAGGTCGCGGCGAGCGGTGGGGCCGGCCTGGCGGCCGCCATGGCCACCCTGCTCGGTGGGCCCGTGGCCCTGGCGGCCCTCGGCGCGGTGGGGGTGGGGATCGCGTCGAGCTTCCTGCGGTCAAAGCAGGCCACGTCGCGTCCAGCCCCGTGGGTCGAGCGCCTGTCTGCCCTGACCCCCGCCCTGGAGCGCATCCAGGGCGGGATCGAGGGCGACCCCGCCTTGGCGCTGCGCCAGGCCCGCG
Organism: bacterium; assembly: GCA_030424955.1. Taxonomy (GTDB): domain Bacteria; phylum Myxococcota_A; class Bradymonadia; order UBA7976; family UBA1532; genus JACKDL01. The sequence continues at coordinate 1,150 of JAUHVS010000542.1, forward strand.
GCCTGTGGGTCGGGCTGCTCCTGGCGGCGCCCGCTCCGCGCCCACCCTTCGTGGTCTGTGACGACCGCCTGTACCTGCTCGACGACGCCCGCCCCGACCTGGGCCTGTGCGCCATCGACGACCCCACCCAGCGCGCGCGCATCCCCGTCGAGCACCAGGCCCCGGCCGCCTTGGCCTGGCAGCGGGCGCGGGTGCGCCAATACGGCGCGATCACCGAGGCTCGGCCCCTGTTCAATCTCGTGATCGGGTTCGACGCCAAGGCGCGGCCCCGGGTGGCGGTGGGTCAGGGCGGCCAGCTCCCCCAGCTTGCGCCGCCCAACGTCGAGTGGTTTGGACGCACCGACGGGCTGGAGTGGCACTGGTGGCAGCGCAAGGGCGGGGGCTGGCGTGAGGTCAACGACGACGCCGTGCGGGCGGCGCTGAGCCGCTGACCGGCTGTTGGCGTCGTCGCCGCAACAGCCGTTGGCTCAGACCTTCACCAGCGCGCTGCGCAGGGTGTTGAAGTAGCCGTAGACCATGCTCCACTCGCGGTTGATGTGGGCCCGGTCGGCCACAACCTTGTTGGCCTTCACGGCGATGTCGCCGGTGTAGCTCACCATGCCCCCGCCGGGGCCCTGATCGAAGCGGATCAGCGCCTGGGCCGCCATCATGTTGGCGTCGTTCGTGCCCGGCGCCGTCACGTACACCCAGCTGCGGCTGGTGGTGTCGGCCAGCAAGATGGACCACGCGTTGTGCTTGCCGCCCACAGAGACGGGCAGCGCCTTGACCTTGATGTTGCGGGTGCTGCTGAAGGCCCCGTGGAGCTTGCGCTTGATCTGCGACGCGATGGGGCTGGTGTTGCCCGGCGCGTGCCGCGCGTTGCAGGTCAGGATCTCCACGGTGTTCAGGCCGTTGTTCTTCGCCTTCCAGCGCTTGACGATCTCCTGGATCTGGGTGGCTGTCTTGCCGCACAGCGCGTACGGATCGCCGTGCCCCCAGAAGATGAGCGTGTCGATCCCGCCGGCCTGGGGCTGGGTGTCGACGCCGACCGCGCGGGCCCCAATGGCTTGCGAGAGCGCCACGGCGCGGGCCTGATGGTCGTGCTGATACAGGATGATGGCCGCCATGGTGGGCCCCTCGAAGGCAGGTGTGACGTCGGTCGGGACGCCAGCGTAGCGCACCGCCAGGCCGGGGCCCAGCGGGCTGGGGTCAAGCCGACGACAGGCTTGAATTCGGGCGAGACTCGGCGCTGAACTGTTTGGCGCGCCTGTCCCCCGGTCGGGCCCAGGCGCGCTGCGGCGCTGGGGTCGAAGAGACCCGACCGCGCGCCTCGCGGGGGCGGACCGCCGATGACCAGGGGTCGCGCCGGAGAGGAGACCGATGCAGGAGCTGTCAGCACGGTATCTCGACGCCATCCTGGCCACCGACAAGGCGGCCGCAGGGCGCATCACGGACGCGGCGCTCACCGCCGGCCTGGCCCCCCTCGAGATCTATGAGGCGGTCTTCACGCCGGCGCTCTATGCCGTCGGTGAGCGGTGGGCCGCCAACCAGATCACGGTGACCGCGGAGCACATCGCGACGGCGCTGACCGAGGCCGAGATGACCCGCCTGCTGCCCCACCTGCTGTCGCCTGAGCGGACCGGGCGCCTGGCCCTCGTGGCCTCGGTGGCGGGCGAGCAGCACCGCGTGGGCGCCCGGATGGTCGCCGACTGCTTCGAGGCCCTCGGCTGGGACGCCCACTTCACGGGCGCCGACACCGCGATCGATCGCCTGCTGTCGGACGTCAGCGGGCTGAGGCCCGATCTCGTGGCCCTGAGCCTCACCCTGTCGATGAACCTCAGCCAGCTTCAGCGCTCGGTGGAGGTGCTCGCCGCCGTGGCCCGCGACACGCCCGTGGTGGTCGGCGGTCAGGGCCTGCGGGGCATGGATCTGGGCGGGCTGAGCGTACACCCCAACCTGCGGGTGGTGGCGGATCTGCGCCAGCTGAGCGCGCTGATCAGCCAGATCACCCCCTACCCGGGGACGCCGCTGCCCGCGTCGGGGCCACTCGCTGAGCCGCAGACCCCACCCGCCTGGGCGCCCTTCCTGGCCGAGATCGCGGCGCTCCCGACCGTGGGCTTGGGGGTCGCGGACGCCTTCGAAGCGGCCGGGCCCGCCCTGATCGCCGATGTGAACAGCCAGCTCGAGGCGCGCCTCGACCGCGATGCGCTGGTGGGCACGGCCGGCCTGGAGACGATGCGGACCAACCACACCCATCACCACCGCTTCATGTCCGGCTGGCTCCGACAGGGCACCCCCAGCGGCCTGATGGGCACGCTGGCGTGGGTGATCGCGGCCTACACCACCCATGGGTTCGCGCTGACCTACTGGGCCCACGAGATCGATGCCTGGCTGGCGGCCATCGACCGGCGCCTGACCCCCGCCGAGGCGGCGGCGCTCCGGCCGGTCTACCGGTGGATGCTGCAGGCGATGCCCCGCATCGCGGAGCTGCCAGCATGATCGACGCGCATCGGGCGACCGACGCGCTCGCGGCGCTGGCGACGGCCCTGGGCCGGGGCAGCGAGCTGGGCGTGGCCGTGTTCGACGACGCCGGCCGCCCGGTGTGGCTCGCGGGCTCGCTGGCGACGGTGTTGGCCGCCGCGGACGCTCAGGTGGTCCACCCTCGGCTCGATCAGCTGTTGGCGCGGGCGGGCGGCGACGGGGTGCTCTTCTCGGGGGTGTTCACCATCGACAGCGGCGGGCAGCGGTATCGCAGCGTCCACGGCGTGCTGGCGCGGCATGGGGGCAGCGCGGTGCTCCTCGCGGAGCCCCAGGGCGGCGTGTCGGCGGCCTCAGCGCAGGCCCTGGCCGACGAGGTGCGGCACGCCTCGATGCGAGAGCGGAGCCAGGTCAAGGCGCAGCGGCTGGCGGAGTTTCGCCGCGACCGCATGCAGGTGGCCCGGGACGCCGCGGTGGCCGCGAGCCAGCTGGACGCCCTGACCGGCCTCGACACCCGCGCCCACTGCCTGAGCAAGCTGAGCCTCGCCCTCGCGGCCGCGGCGGGTGAGGGCACCCCCGTCAGCGCGCTGATGATCGATCTCGACCACTTCAAGCAGGTCAACGACACCTGGGGGCACGCCGCCGGCGACGCCGTGCTCCGCGAGGTGGGGCGGGTGCTGCGGGGCCTGGTGCGGTCCGGCGACAGCGTGGGCCGGTACGGCGGCGAAGAGCTGCTCATGGTGCTGACCGCCACCGACATCCACACGGCGGCGGCCGTGGCCGAGCGCGTGCGCGCGGCCGTGGCGGCGCTGGCGCTCCCCGGGCAGCCCGGGGTGACCACGAGCGTCGGGGGCGCCACCGCGCGACCCAACGAGGACGCTACGGCGCTGTTGATCCGCGCGGACGCCGCGCTCTACGCCGCGAAGGCGGCCGGGCGAGACCAGGTGCGCATGGCTGGGGAGTTCCGAGTGACCAGTGATCTGACAAGCGGCTGATCTCCCGGATCGATTGCCTCGCGGGTCGACGGCCTCGCGGGTTGCTCTGGGCG
>JAUHVS010000543.1 GCA_030424955.1 bacterium
GTCTTGCGGGTGTCGCTGCCGATGTCGCCATCGGGCGCACGGCGGCCCCCCTCGACCGCGGGTCGCTGGGGGCGGCGCCCCGAGATTGGCGTCACCCCAGGCAGGCGCCGCCAGCGTCAGGGCAAGCGGCGTGGCGCATCTGTTGAGTCAGAGCGACTCGAGCCACGCTGACAGCTGCTCGGTCCCCCGCTGTGCGTTGAGGGCGGTTCGCAACTTGGCGGCCTGAGCCAAGAGACCGTCCGGGGGCTCCTCATCGCGCCGCTCAGCGGCGGTCGCGACGCTCCAGATGCGCCACGTGGCGACGAGCGCTTCGCGGACCACCTGCGGAGTGCCGGTGCCCGGGGCCAGCCACAGGTAGGGCCTCTGGAGCTGGATCGCGGTGATCTGACCGCCCTGCCGCCAGAGGGTCGCCTGTTCGCCGATCCGCAGGGGGCGTGCGCCCGGGGGCGGGAGTGGACCGACGAACAGGTGCTCGCCGTCCGGGGTCAGGGTCGCTCGGTTCCAGCCGGCTGTGGTCACCAGCCCCGAGGTGAGCAGGCGCAGCTGGCCAACCGCGGGCGCGGGCTGGAGTGCGGCAGCCTCCGGGGACGCCACGTAGAGGTCGCCGCCCACGGGAAGCTCGAGCGCCACGAGCTGGCGCGTGACGGGCGAGAAGCGCAGGCCGACACCCTGATCATACGTCGGACCCATTCGCGTACCCGTTGGGGCGCCGTCGGCCCAGGTCAGCCGGAGCAGGCTCGGCTCCAGGCTTGCCTCGCAGCGAGGCAGGGTGTCTACGGCCTCGACGCCGAGTTGCTGACCAAACCAGTTCAGTGTCATGTGGGATCCCAGATCTGCGTGGCGGCTGGCATGTGGCGGTCGAGGTCGTCGAAGCGGGTGTGTTGCGCCGCGCCGCCGGCCTGGCGCCAGGTGTGTCGCCGGCCCCAGGCGTCGTGCTCGAAGTGGTCCAGCGCGGCCTTGGCCAACCCTGGCTCGCCTGACGTAGCGGCCTGCAACACTGCGGGGAGCGTGGCCGACGCGCACACCGCCTTCAGGTGCCGCAGCCGGTTGTGGTCCAAGGGCCCGGCCTCGAGCACCGCCAGGCCGATGGCGTCGCGGCGGTCGGCTGGCAGCGACGCGTACACACCCTGGAGTTCAGCAGGGTCGTGTGAGGTCAGGGCTTCGGCGAGCGCCGGCAGCGAGAGCCCGCGGGCGAACCGCTCAAACTCGGTCATCTGTTGCTCTGCAGGGTGGTGCCTGCCAAGTCCTCGAAGTCCAGTCGGATGCCGTCGCCCGGCTGATGGCGATGATGGGCGTTCGAGCGGTCAACTGCGCTCCACGAGGATGTCCCGGAGTATGACAGTGTTGAGAGGGCCAGTTGAACGCGGCTCACCGGTTGTTAGATAACACCAAGCCAGGTCTGCTGGAAAAATGAGCAGCCGAAGATCATCCCAGGGTCGCCGATGCTCGAGATAGGCGAGTATGTCTGTCAGCGATGCTCTGCGGAGTTCGTGACCTTCCCAATACAGCCAGAGCGGCTCCTGAGGGTCCGTGATGTGGCTCAGTATGTCGGTCGGCCGCGCTTCAACCCCCTTTGGCATCCAGTGCCAGATAGGGCGCCTTCGCTTGCTGTTCAGGTACGATGTCAGAAGCCGCTCAACGACATCCACCTCGTTCGAAGTCACGCCTGGGAGCGGGGCTCGTGTCGGGCTACTCATTGGACCTGGATCCATGGGTCCGAGAAGAAGACGTGACCGGTACCGCCGTCGGATGAGTGCCAATCTTTCCACTTGAGGTGCGGAAGATCGTTGCCTGGTGCGTTGGCGGTGAAACTCTCATCGGGATGGACTTCGTAGCCCTTTGTATAGGGCTGATCGGTCCAGCGCTTGCGGCGGTCCATATTCCCCCGAGATTCACGGAGGAGGGACTTGGCATCTGCAATGGAGTCAACCCGGATGTCGCCTTTTCCGCCGTTGCGCAAGGCTTGCACGGCCTGACGCCATTGCGGAGTGCCTGGCTTCACGATGGGCATGTCGCTGGCGTTGTCGTAGTCCTTGCCTGTGATTCGGCACCGCGCGAGGCCCCTTGGATCGGCAAAATCCACTGGATCTGTGGGGTAGCCAAACTGATTGCCCCCCCCCACGAGCCCCAGCGGATCGGGGCTGATGAAGCGGGCCGACTGCGGGTCGAACACCCGGTAGCGGTGGTGGCTCAGGCCGGTGGCGGCGTCGTGGCGCTGGCCCAGCAGCCGCAGGGGCTGGTGGTCGAGCTCGCCGTCGTCGCCGGTCAGGCGGGTGAGGCGGCCGTAGGGATCGTAGTCGGCCTGCCAGACGGCGCGGCCGGTGGGATCGCTGAGGCGGGTGGCGGCGCCGCGCTGGTCGACGCTGTAGTGCTGCACCTCGCCGACGGTGTCGGGGGCGCCGCGGTACACCACCCGGTACAGCGGCACGTGGGCGCGCTCGGGGTCGTAGGTGTAGCGCTCGTCGCGCTGCAGGGCGCCGTCGCCGTGCACCAGCCGGCGGGCGAGGTGGTCGCCCTCCCAATAGAAGGTCTCTTGGGTGACCCGGCCGTCGGGGTGCTCGGCCAGGGTCTCGACGCAGCGGCCCAGGGCGTCGTAGCGGTGGTGCACCACGCGGTCGTCGGCGGTGTGGGCGCGGGCGAGGCGGTCGCGGTCGTCGAACCACAGGCGCAGGGTGCCCTCGGGGCCCTCGCGGGCGACGAGCCGGCCGTTGGGATCGTAGCGGTAGGCTTGGCCGCTGCCGTCGCCGACGAGGCGATCGGCGCGGTAGTGGCGCACCGGGCCGTCGCCCTCGCGCACGAGGTTGTCGGCGTCGTCGTAGCGGTAGCGCACGGCCTCGGCGCCGTCGCTGGACCAGCCGGTCAGCCGGCCCGCGTCGTCGTAGCTGTACTTCGCCTGCTGGGTGCGGGCGCCGGCGCGCTCGGTCTCGGCGCCGACGAGGGTGTCGTCGCTGCTCCAGGTCAGGCGGGTGTCGCTGGCGATGTCGCCGCCGGGCACGCGCAGCTCGGCCTGCACCAGCCGGTCGAGGTCGTCGAAGCGGGTGTGTTGCGCCGCGCCGCCGGCCTGGCGCCAGGTGTGTCGCCGGCCCCACGCGTCGTGCTCGAAGTGGTGGGCGCCGCCCAGGGGATCCACGAGCCCGGTGAGGGCGCCGGCCTGCCAGCCGAAGCGCTCCTCGCCGCCCCAGCTCGCGCTGCGGCGGATGGGGCGGCCCAGGGCGTCGCGCTGCCAGCGCAGCACCTGGTCGCCCTGGGTCTCTTGGGCGAGGCGGCCGTCGGCGTCGTAGGCGCGCAGCACCGGGCGCTCGGCCTCGCCGCCCGCGTCGGTGCCCTTGATCTCGGTGAGCCGGCCGGCGCGGTCGTAGCGCAGCAGGGTCTCGCCGCCGTGGCCCCAGGTGATCTTGGTGACCCGGTCGGCGGCGTCGTAGGCCCGGGCGATGGTGCGGTCGGGGCGGCGCTCCTCGGTGACGCGGCCGCCGGGATCGCGGGTGTAGGCGACGTGCAGGCCGTCGGGGGTGTGCATGCTGCGCACGCGGCCGTTGAGGTCGCGGGCGTAGCGCCAGGTGCGCTCACCGGGCTGGTGCACGGCGGTGACGAAGTGGTGCAGATCCCAGTCGACGCGGGTGGTGCGGCCCAGGGGATCGGTGTGTTCGACCAGCCGGCCCCAGCCTTCGTAGCGGCGGGTGGCCTTGCGGGTGCCGGCGACGAGCTCGATGGGCTGGCCCTCGGGCAGGCGGCTGTAGCGCTCGCGGCGGCCGGCGGGGCCGTCGAGGGCGATCACGCGGCCCTCGCCGTCGCGCTGCAGGGTGGTGGCGCGGGTGTCGCCGGTGGCGCTGCGGGCCTCGAGGCCGACGACCTGACCCAGCAGATCGTAGCGGTAGTGGGTGGACACGCCGTCGGGGTGGGTGTCGGCGAGCACCAGGCCGTCGGGGGTCCAGGCGCGGCGCAGCACGCTGCCGTCGGGGTCGCGCACGGCGGTGACGCGGCCGTGGACGTCGCGCTCGAAGCGGGTGGCGTGGCCCAGCGGGGTGACGGCGGCGGCGAGCTGGCCGTCGGCCCAGGTCCAGCGCCAGGGCTGGCCGGTGGGGTCGGTGCGCTCGACGAGGCGGCCGGCCTCGAAGCGCCAGGTGGTCTTGGCGCCGTCGGGGGCGGTGTGTTCCACCAGCCGGCCCTGATCGTCGTAGGCCAGCTCGGTGGCGTGGCCGTTGGCGTCGGTGATCTTGGCGGGCCAGCCCTCGTCGGTGTATTCGGTGGCGGTGACGCCGCCCTCGGGGTCGATGACACTCACCACGTGGTAGGTGTCGTCGTACTGGTAGCGGGTGACGCCGCCCAGGGCGTCCTTGGCGATGGTGTTCTTGGGCTGGTAGTCCAGCTCGACCCAGTAGCTGTTGTCGTCGCCGTGGGTCAACACACAGCGGCCCATGGCGTCGTAGGTGAAGTGGAAGCTGTAGCCGTTGCGATCGGTCTCGCGGCGCAGCCGGCCCTGGGCGTCGTAGGCGTAGCGGCGGGCGTTGCGGTTGCGGTCGATGTGGCCCGCCAGCTGGCCGTCGGGGGTGTAGCGGTAGGTGGCCAGGTGCACGTCGCAGGCCTTGCCGCCGCTGTGCACGAGGCGCAGGCCGGTGAGGCGGCCGGCGGGGTCGTGCTGACACACT
>JAUHVS010000544.1 GCA_030424955.1 bacterium
GCCGTAGCGCTTGGCTGCCATGATCACGAAGCCCCACAGCACGGCGCGGTCGTTGGGGGTGAGCTCGCTGAAGCTGTACTCGGCCCGCCGGGTGCGGCTGGTGCACAGGTTCCACACGTTGGGCCGGATGCAACGCAGGCGGCGCTTTCGGCGCACGTCGCGGCGGTGGGCGAAGTCGCAGGCCATCAGCGGCGCCCTCGGGGCATCAACAACGGGTCACCGCACCGGAGATCCGCCGCCCGACGCGGGCGAGCGAGCCGCAGCGCGTCCGCGCGCCGTGGGTGGTGCGCCTGGTCCCATCGAACGCAGGCCGCGCCCGAGCGCCACGAAGCGCCCGCCCGGCAGCCGCCAGAGGTCAGAATCCGCATGGTCTTCGGTCGCCCGCGCGCCGTGGCTCTACTGAGCTATCGGACAGTCGCGCGGGGTGTTGCGCGCACGCTGGCGTTTTTCCGAATTTTTCTCACACGCCTGGCGCCGGACGCCTCGCGCCGCCCGTGGACGACGCCACGGCGCGCCGACGGCTGCCGCACGTACGCTGCGCTGCGGGGCCGGCGTCATCCACTGCCAAGCTGTCGTTGGCGGCCGAATGGCCTCCCGACGCGCGTGAGCGGCCCATCAGCCGTCCGGGTCGTTGGCGCAGGCCTTGAACGGCGGGGCGCCGGCTCAAGGTCCGAGCTCAGGGCCGCGAGGCGCGGGTCACCCTTCGAGCTTCTCGACCACCAGGTCGATGAACTCCGTCGCGCGAAAGTCCCGATAGCCGTGGGCCTCTTCGAACCAGGCCACGAGGGCATCCGCCTGCCCCGCCTTGGCCATGCGCGCCGCCTTGGGATACCGCGAGCAGAGCGCTCCCAGTCGACCGAGCACGGCGTCCGCCGCTGGATGACTCGCCGGGTACCAGGCGCGCAGCCACGTGAAGATGAAGTAGACCAGGGTCGGATCGGCGTCTTCCACCAGGTAGAAGGTGTCCGCCACCCCGAGCGTGCCGTCCTCAAGCGCGCCGAGCAGTCGCCGCGCCGACGCCTTCTCTGAATTGAACGCCATGTCGAGTCTCCGGTCTTGGGCCGAGCGGGTGACGCCCGCGCGACCGCGATTGGGGCCCTGTGCCCTCGGGAAGTCAAGGCGCGGCGAGGCTCGCGGAGGGCGGCGACGCCGGTGGATGGCGCCGGCCAGTCTCCCCGAGGCCCCGCAGCCTCTCGCACGTCCGCCCGCTGCGTCGCGCGACGGTGTCGCCAGGGCGCCGCCCCCCCTGCGGTCCAGGGCAGCCCACCGCCGGGCGCCCGTGTGGTGGCCAGCGGGCGCCCGTTGGCCCTCGGCGGCGCCACCCAACCCGTGCGCTACCCGCGGACTTCAGGCAGCGTGCCCCCATGACGTGTGTACGCTCCGCTGTGATCCTGGCCGCCGTGCTGTGCACCGCCGGGCTGTGTCCCCGCCCCGCCCAGGCCTGGGGCCCCGCGGTCCACATCCGCGAGGCCGACGCGGCGCTCGACCGCCTGCTGGCGTCCCAGCCCGAGTGGGCCGCCCTGGTGGCCGCCCACCCCAACGGCCGCGCCTGGCTGCGGCTGGGGGCCCTGTCCCCAGACTTCCAGTGGCTCACCGAGGCCCTGCCCTTCGGCCACGGCAAGCCGCTGTCCTACCACCTGCTCGACGCCGCCCCGGCCGACCGGCCTGACCTGCGGCTGTTCGCCTTGGGCCACCTGGCCCACAACACCAGCGACGCGGTGTCCGAGACCTTCTTCGGGCCCCACGCCTGGGCCAGCCACCCCATCGGCTACCTCGATCTGCTCACCGGCGTGCACGACGACGGCCAGGGCGAGGTGGAGTTCGTGTGCGAGGCCCTGGGCGATCTGACCCTCGCCGACTGGGCGCCCGTGGTGGATCTGCTCTTCGACTTCTACCTGGACGGCGACGCCGCCCGCGCGCAGGGCGAGGCCGCGCTGCAGTGGTACTGCGCCACGGGCGTCGAGTTCACGGGCCAGCCGCTGGACTGCGACGCGGTGACGGACGCGGTCATGGCCCGGCTGGGCCAGGCCGACGACTTGCTCGGCGGGCTGTCGCGCCCAGCCGCGAAGCGGGTGATCAGCGCCCTGCTCGACCAGCCCCTCGACCGGCTCGTGACCGTCGCCCTGGACGGCCCGCTGGCCTCGGTGTTCGGCGGCCAGACCGGCAGCCCCTCGCCCACCTTCGAGTGGGAGCTGGCGGATCTGATGGCCGGCCCCGTGCTCACCGATGGCTTCTGGGCCCTGTACGAGGCCGACTTCGCCACCCTGTCGGCCCAGTGGGTCGAGGCCCACCTGGCCCACCGCGCCCCAGGCTTCCCCGCGTGGGATCCCAACGCCCTGGTGGCCGCCAACTGGCTGTCGACCCTGCGCTTCGACGAGCGCTTCGCCCCGCACCTGGGGATCATCCCCGACGCTGTGTCGTGGACCGTCGACGGCGCGCCCGCGGGTGCCCTGCCCAGCGGCGCCGAGAGCGCCGAGGTCACCGTGCAGTTCTTCGCGGCGGTGCCGTACGCGGGCACCGTGCGGGCGGTCGTGCGCGTCGACCGCGCTCCCCTCTCGGCCACCGCCGATCCGCCCCTCGCCGACGCGCGCGTTGACGTCGCCATCGATCCCACCACCTACGGCGCCACCGAGCGCAGCCGGATCACCGTGCCCTTCCCCCCCGATCTCGGACGATGGCCTGACGCCCAGGGCGTCACCGTCACCCTGCACCACGGGGACGATCCGCGGCCCTTCTTCACCACGGACGCCGACGACATCTGGGCCGTCCCCGCCATGGCGCGCGTCCCGCGCCATCGAGACGTCACCCGCGCCGTGTTCAGGACCTACGGCGTGCCCTTCCCCGGCTCCCTGCCCGTGGCCGACGCCCCCCCGTGGGGCCGCGTGCACGTGGTCTCGCGGCTCGAGGGGGTCGACGTGCCTCTGCCCCACGTGGGCGTGCGGTGGGAGAACACGCGCGCCTCGACGGGCCCCAACGGGCTCGGCCGGTTCGTGCTGCCCGCCGGCCCCGCCACCCTGGAGGTCGGGGGGGTGCCGCACGCCGTCGAGGTGAGGGCGGGCGGGGTCACGTGGCTCGACACCCGCTGGCCCGCCGAGACCCGCGCCAGCGCCCCCGCGTGCTCGCCGCCCTGCATCCCGCTGACCCTCGCGGTCGACCGCCTGCGCCCGGACGCCGTCATCGGCTGGTGGGCCACCCCCGTCGACGCAGCGGGCGACGCCCAGGGCGACGCGCTGCCGATCGGCGATGACGGCGTGGTGTGCCTGGGCAGCCCCGAGGCCCCGGTGGCCGATGGACAGGCGGTACACCTCGCCATCGAAGCCCGCTTCGGCCGCCACGGCGCCCTGGCCCCGGTGACCGTCGGGCCCGTGACGGTTGACGGCAGCCCACCCACCTGGGCGCCTGAGCGGGTCGTCGAGCCCGTCCCCTGCGGCCCTGCGCCAGCCGTCCTGCGGGCGGCGAGCACCTGGACGCTGTCCCCCGTCGATCCCCACTGCCAGCTGCGCGCCGTGCGCACCCGCTGGCGGATCGACGGCGCGCCATGGACCGCGTGGCAGTGGCGCGACCGGATCGATGAGCCGCTGGCCTTCCCCAGTGGCCCGGGCGACCTGTGGATCGAGGCCGAGGCCACCAACCGCGCCGTCCTGGTGAGCGCGTGGCAGGGCACGCTGGCCCCAGCGCCGGTCCCGGCCTGCGGGGGGGCCGACGCGGCGGTGGTGGACGCCGGCGTACCCGACGCGATGATCCCCAGCGAGGCCACCACCCAGCGCAGCGACGGCTGCCGCGCCACGCCCGGCGGCGCCCCCACACCCTGGGTGCTCTTGCTGCTGGCGGCGGGGGGGGCCGGGCGTCGGCGGCGGCGTCCCCGCGCACAGGGGGCCGGCGCGTCGCGGGGTGCTCGCTTGCGGCGCGGCGGGCCGACGCGCTGACCCACGGGGACTGCTCGCCCTTCCGTCACGGACGGCGAGGATGGTCCCGTCCCTGACGGCCCGCCCCACGGGTGGTGTCACGGCGGGTCGGCCCAGCCATGACTCACCGATGGCAGGCCCGGGGCGGGGTCAGCCCAGGCGGGGTCAGACCAGGCGGCGCACGCTCGCGACGCCGTAGTCATTGGCGTTCTGCGTCTGCGCGTAGATCTGCCAGGCGCCCGCGATGCGCACCCCGATGATCGAGGCGCGGTGCTGGGCGCTGTAGTTCTCGCGGCCATAGACCACGTTCCAGCCGGTGGTCGCCTGGAGCGTCTGTTGCAGCGCCTCCCCCTGCAGCGTCTGGCTGGGGCGGATGTGGGTGGCGTCGAGGGTGCCGTCGCCGTTGTCGCGGATGGCGAAGCTGCAGCCCGAGAGCTGTCCGGTCACCACCAGGCCCGGCCCCGCCTGCGCCGGCAGGGTGTACACGCCAATCGCTGACGGGTTGCCGTTCTCGAACATCTTCACCGAGTGCGCATCGAACCACACCGAGCCCGGCGGGTTGCCAAAGGCCGCGCCCCGTTAGCGGATCGCGAAGCGCTGGGTCGTGTGCCGCCGCAGCGAGACGATGCTGCCTGGGCGGGTCGATCCGCCGTCATCCTCAATGCGGAAGTTCGACACCCGCGACGCGGTGGGATCACCGAAGATCCGCACTGGGAACTTGCTCAAGAAGGCCTGTG
>JAUHVS010000545.1 GCA_030424955.1 bacterium
CGTGGTGCCCCAGCCGGTGGCCGTGCCCTGGCTGACGGCGGCGCCCGTGTGCGTCTCGCGCTGCCCCGATGACCGCAAGTGCCCGGCTGGGTTCCGCTGTGAGGTCAACGACTTCGGGGGCGGCGTCGTGGAGCGGGTGTGCACGCCGGACGTGGCGCCGGGGGCGGTGTGTCCGGGAGGCTTCCGCGACTTCTGCCCGCCCTGCCAGGTGCCCGGGCGCGACCCCCTCGACACGACGCTGTGCCTGTCGCTGGACGGCGACGGCTACTGCGCCTGCACCTGCGCGAGCAGCGCTGACTGCCCGCAGGGCTGGGCGTGCCACCGGGGGCTGGTGAACACCGAGGATCCGACCCGCCCCGGGGCCTGCGTGCCGCTGGCGGGCCTGCGCTGCGCGGACCAGGCGCGGGGGGGGCCCGTGCAGTGCCCGGGCGTGGACTGTGTGTCGGTGGGGGTGGCGCCAGGGGACGCGGTGTGCACGTCGGTGTGCGCCAGCGACCTGGACTGCCCGGGGGCCTATGGCTGCCGGGTGTCGGGGGGCCAGCGGCTGTGCCTGCCCCCCTGACCGGGCCGCGGGGGGGGCGTCAGGCGGCCAGGCCGGCGCGGCGCAGCAGGGCCTCGGGGTCGGGGTCGCGGCCCATGAACAGGCGGAAGAGGGCGTCGGGCGCCACGCTGTCGCCTTGCGCGAGCACGGTGTCGCGGAACTGCCGGCCGACCTCCCGCGAGAACAGCCCCGCGGACTCGAAGCGCGTGAAGGCGTCGGCGTCCAGCACCTCGGCCCACTTGTAGCTGTAGTAGGCGGCGGCGTAGCCCACGGGGCTGCCGAACAGGTGGGTGAAGCTCGCGATCATGGCGTAGCCGTCGAAGAACGGCGCCGGGCTGAAGGGCTGCATCTGCTGCGCGGCGTACTCGATGACGTCACCGTCGGCGGCGGGGTCGTAGTCGCGGTGCAGGGCCAGATCGGCGGTGCCGAAGCCAAGCTGCCGCATCTGCGCGCTGGCGGCCCGGAAGGTGCGGGCGGCCTGCATCTTCTCGAAGAGCGCCGGCGGGATGGGGGCGCCGGTCTCGTGGTGGCGGGCGAACAGGTCGAGCGCGGCGGCGTGCCAGGTCCAGTTCTCCATGATCTGGCTGGGCAGCTCCACGAAGTCCCACGCCACGTTGGTGCCGGCCTGGCTGCGCAGCCGGGCCGTGGTGAGCAGGTGGTGCAGCAGGTGGCCGAACTCGTGGAACAGGGTCTCGACCTCGCGGTGCGTGAGCAGGGCGGGGCCGCCGTCCACGGCCGCGGTGACGTTGGCGCACATGACCGCGACGTGGGGCACGCCGTCGGCCGGGGTGCCCGTCACCATGGGCCGCATCCAGGCGCCGGCGCGCTTGCCGGCCCGGGGGAACAGGTCGGCGTAGAACACGCCCAGCCGGGTGCCGCTGTGATCGTCCAGCGCGTACACGCCCACGTCCGGGTGCCAGCCCGGCCGGTCGGTGAGCGGGCTGATGTGCACGCCGTACAGCCGCCCGACCAGGGCGAACATGCCCTTGAGCACGCCCTGCACCTCGAAGTACGGCCGCAGGGCCTCCTCGTCGAAGGCGTAGGTGTGCTGCCGCAGCTTCTCGGCGTACCAGCTCACGTCCCAGGGGGCGAGGGCCGGGGCGTCGGGCCCCTCGAGCTGGCGGCGGAAGGCCAGCAGCTCAGCCTGCTCGGCGGCGAAGGCGGCCTCGCTGCGGGCGCGCAGGTCGTCGACGAAGCGCCGGGCGTTGGCGCCGCTCTTGACCATCCGGGGCGCCAGCAGCAGGTCGCTGATGTCGGGGTAGCCCAGCAGGTTCGCCTTCTGGCGGCGCAGCTCGAGGATGCGGCCGATGAGCGGGCGGTTGTCGTGCTCGGCGCTCGTCGCGCGGGTGTTGTAGGCGCGGTACAGCGCCTCGCGCAGGGCCGCGTCGTTCAGGTAGGTGAGCACGGCGACGTAGCAGGGCGGCTTCAGGGTGAGGCGCCACCCCTCTACACCGGCGGCCTTGGCGTCGGCGCGGGCGGCGGCCTTGGCGGCGGCGGGCAGCCCGGCCAGCCGGGCCTCGTCGGTCACGTCCAGGGACCAGGCGTCGCTGCTGTCCACCACGTTCTGGGCGAAGCGGGTGGTGCGCTCGGTGAGCTCCACGTCGATGGCCTCGACCTGGGCCTTGGCGTCCGGGGCCAGGGCCACGCCCGCGCGGCGGAAGGCGTCCAGGGTGGTCTCGAGGAACCGGGCCTGATCGGTCGGGAGCGTCGCTGCCGCGGGGGTGGCCGCGAAGGCCTCGCAGGCGCCGAAGAGCGCCTCGTCCCGGCCCAGCTTGGAGTAGAACGCGCTGACCTGGGGCTGCACGGCGTTGTAGGCCTCGCGCAGGGCGGGGTCGCCGAGCACGCCCTCGAGGTGGTCCACCAGGCCCATGGCCGTCTCGAGGCGCGCGGTGGCGGCGTCGAGGGCGCCCAGGGTGTTGGCCCAGGTGGGGGCGGTCACCGCGCCGATGGCGGCCAGGGCCGCGCTGGCCTCGTCGATCAGGGCGGTGATCCCCGGCACCACGTGGGCCGCGGTGAGGGTGTCGAAGGGCAGGCGGGCGTCGAGATCGCCCAAGAGGGGGTTCGTCTGGGGGGTCTGCATGGGCGCCTTCTGGTCAGGACCGCGGAGACAGCGGGTGTGCGTTGGATGACCGACGGTTTCACGGGTCGCAGCTTGCTTGCAACGGGTCGGTGCCACCACTACGGTGCGCGCGCCCAAACGGGCCCCGGGGACGGCTTCAGGAGAGTGAGCATGGCGACGGTCAAGGGCATCCCGCTGGTGGACTTCACCGGCTTCGCTGAGAGCGCGGGCCCCCGCCGGGCCGCGACCGTGGCGGCCGTGGGCGCCGCGCTGGCGCGGCACGGGTTCGTGGCGGTCGAGGGGCACGGCGTGTCGCCGACCCTGGTGGACGAGGCCTACGCCGTCGCCCGCGAGGTGTTCGCGCTGCCCGAGGCCAGCAAGCGGGCCTGCGAGTCCCCCGAGACCGCCCGCCAGCGCGGCTACACGCCCTTCCAGCTCGAGAAGGCCAAGGACCGCAACGCCGCGGATCTCAAAGAGTTCTGGCATATCGGGCGCGACCTGCCGGCCGACCACCGCTTCGCCGTCAGCGGGCGCATGGGCCCCAACCGGTTCCCCGCCGAGCTGCCGCGCTTCGCCCAGGTGATGCGCGCGCTGTTCGCCGCGCAGGAGCGCTTCGCGAACCAGCTGCTGGGCGCCATCGCCGAGCACCTGGGCGCGTCGGTGGATCACTTCCAGGGCCTGGCCCACGAGGGCAACCACGTGCTGCGGGTGATCCACTACCCGGACGTGGGCGAGGTGCCGCTCGGCGCCGTGCGCGCCGCGGCCCACGAGGACATCAACCTGTTGACGGTGCTGCCCGCGGCCACGCGCCCGGGCCTGGAGCTGCTCGACAAGGACGGCCAGTGGGTGGGCATCGAGGCTGCGCCCGAGATCATGATCTGCGACACCGGCGACATGATGGCGCTGCTGTCCGGCGGACGGCTGCCCGCCGTGACCCACCGCGTGGTCAACCCCGACCAGGATGACGGTGGCCGGCTGAGCATGCCGTTCTTCATGCACCCGCACCCCGAGGCGCGGCTCGCGGCCTTCGACGGCGACGATCCCGGCGTGCTGGCCCACGACTTCCTGATGCAGCGCCTGATCGCCAACAACGTGGCGGGCTGATGGGGTCCTTCACCATCAAGCTGCCGCCCGCGCAGCAGGCCGACATCAAGGCGTTCTTCGCGAGCCACGGCTTCGAGTTCAAGCCCTTCGACCATGCGTTCTGGCAGGGCCGGGCCGAGGGCTGCAACGCCACGTTCTACAAGAGCGGCAAGCTGCTGCTGCAGGGCAAAGAGGCCGACGTCTGGCGGGGCCTGCTCGGCGACGAGAGCGCCGAGGCGCGCCCCTACAGCGGCGCGATGAGCCGGCAGCCCCGGCCCGCGCCCGGCTGCTGGATCGGCACCGACGAGGCGGGGAAGGGCGACTGGCTGGGCCCGATGGTGGTGGCCGGCGTGGCCGTGCGCCGCGACCAGCTCGAGCTGCTCTGGGAGCTGGGCATCGACGACAGCAAGGCCATCAACGACGCCAAGCTGCCCGACATGGCCCGCGCGGTGGCCGCGGCCTGCCCGTGGGACGTCATCGTCATCAACCCCGCGAAGTACAACGAGATGTACAGCCGGATGCGCAACATCAACCGCATCCTGGAGTGGGCCCACGCGCGGGTGATCGAGAACCTGCTCGAGAAGGGCGCGCCCGCCGAGTGGATCCTGGTGGACAAGTTCGGGGACGCGGATCGGCTGCGGCGGGCCATGGGGCCGCTTGCCCAGGCGGTGGCCTACCAGGCGCGCACGAAGGCCGAGGAGGACCCCGCCGTGGGCGCCGCCAGCGTGCTGGCCCGGGCGAGCTACCTCAAGAGCATGGCGCGGCTGAGCGAGCGCTTCGGCCTGCACCTGCACCCGGGCGCTGGGGGGCCGGCGCTGGCGTCAGGGCGGAACTTCATCGACACCCACGGGCGCGACGCCCTGGGCGAGGTGGCCAAGCTGCACTTCCGGAGTACGCAGCAGGCCGGCGGCTGACCTCGGGCGAGGTCAGCCT
The DNA here is from genome assembly GCA_030424955.1 of bacterium. Classification (GTDB taxonomy): domain Bacteria; phylum Myxococcota_A; class Bradymonadia; order UBA7976; family UBA1532; genus JACKDL01. Next base: position 4,617 of record JAUHVS010000545.1, read on the forward strand.
GCGCGCGGCCTGGAGGGGTGGGG
>JAUHVS010000546.1 GCA_030424955.1 bacterium
GATAGTCGCGCGCCGGGTAGGCCGGGCGGCGGCCCCCGACCCCGGCCGCGATTGACAAGCGGGGGGGCTCGCGGTGCCAATGGAGGCGCCGTCAAATCAGGAGACACGCCATGTCGATGTACGCCGTGCCCGAGCGCGTGCAGGCGGGCAGCACCAGCCCGATCCGCACCATGGACGACTACCGCCGCGAGTGGATGCAGGCCAACCACGACCCCAGCGGGTTCTGGCTGGACGTCACCCGCGATCTCATCAAGTGGCAGCGCCCGCCCACCGAGGGCGTGTACGGCGACTTCCGCTCGGTGAAGGACGGCCCGATGTCGTGGTTCGCCGACGGCACCCTGAACGTCACCGAGAGCTGCGTGGACCGCCACGCCGAGGCCCACCCCGACAAGGTGGCGCTGCTGTGGGAGGGCGACGAGCCCGGCGACGTGCGCCGGCTCACCTACCGCGACCTGCACCGCGAGGTGTGCAAGGCCGCCAACGCCCTGGCCGCCCTGGGCCTGAAGAAGGGCGAGCGGGTGATCCTGTACATGGGCATGGTGCCCGAGGCCGCCATCGCCATGCTGGCCTGCGCGCGGCTGGGGGCCATCCACTCGGTGGTGTTCGGCGGCTTCAGCGCCGAGGCCCTGCGCGACCGCGTGCGCGACTGCGAGGCCGAGATGGTGATCACGCAGGACGAGGGCCTGCGCGGCGGCAAGACCATCCCCCTCAAGCAGGTGTGCGACGAGGCCCTTGAGGGCGAGCACGGCGTGCGCCACGTGCTGGTGTACCAGCGCACCGGCAACCCGGTGGGCTGGCAGGACGGCCGCGACGTGTGGTGGCACGACGCCGTGGGCGCCGCGAGCGACGAGCGCCCGGCCACGCCCGTCGAGGCCGAGCACCCGCTGTTCATCCTGTACACGTCGGGCAGCACCGGCCGGCCCAAGGGGGTGGTGCACACCTCGGGCGGCTACCTGACCTACGCCGCCTACACCCACCGGGTGGTCTTCGACCTGCGCGACGACGACGTGTACGCCTGCATGGCCGACGTGGGCTGGATCACCGGCCACAGCTACATCGTGTATGGGCCGCTGGCGAACGGGGCCACCACGTTCCTGTTCGAGTCCATCCCCACCTACCCCGACGCGGGGCGGTACTGGGACATGGTGGCCCGCCACCGCATCACGGTGTTCTACACGGCGCCCACGGCGATCCGGGCGCTGGCCGCCTACGGCGACGGCCCCGTGAAGGCCCACGACCGCAGCAGCCTGCGGGTGCTCGGCACAGTCGGCGAGCCCATCAACCCCGAGGCCTGGGCGTGGTACTACTCGGTGGTCGGCGAGGACCGCTGCAACATCGTCGACACCTGGTGGCAGACCGAGACGGGCGGCATCGCCATCAGCCCCATCGCGCCGGCGACCCCCACCAAGCCGGGGGCGGCGAGCCTGGCCATGCCGGGCATCGTGACCCAGCTGGTCGACGCCGACGGCCGCGTGCTGCGCGGCCCCGCCCAGGGCCTGCTGTGCATCGTGTACCCCTGGCCCGGCCAGGCCCGCACGGTGTGGGGCGATCACGCGCGCTTCTTCGCCACCTACTTCTCGACCTTCGAGGGCAAGTACTTCACCGGCGACGGCTGCCGCCGCGACCAGGACGGCTACCACTGGATCACCGGCCGGGTGGACGACGTACTGAACGTGAGCGGGCACCGCATGGGCACCGCCGAGTTCGAGGCCGCGCTGGTGTTCGCCGAGGCCGTGGCCGAGGCCGCCGTGGTGGGCTACCCCCACGCGCTGAAGGGCCAGGGCGTGTACGCCTACGTCGTGGCGCAGCCCGGCGAGGTGCTCGACGAGGCCGCCCTGGCGGCGCTGAACGGCATCGTGCGCCAGCGCATCGGCGCCCACGCCCGGGTGGACCGGTTCCAGGTGGTGCCCGCGCTGCCGAAGACCCGGTCGGGCAAGGTGATGCGGCGGATCCTGCGCAAGGTGGCCGAGGGCCAGGCGGACGCCCTGGGCGACCTGAGCACCCTGGCCGATCCGTCGGTGGTCGAGGCCATCAAGGCGGGCTTCACGGGCGTGTAGCCCGGCGGAGCCTGTGGCGCGGCGGCGTAGGGCTCAGGCGAAGGCGCTGAGCCCCGTCATCGCGCGCCCCAGCGCCAGGGTGTGCACCTCGTGGGTGCCCTCGTAGGTGTAGACGCTCTCGAGGTTCATGGCGTGCCGCATGGGCGGGTACTCGTCCATGATCCCGTTGCCCCCCATCATGTTCCGGCAGGTGCGGGCGATGTCGAGGGCGTGGCCGCAGTTGTTGCGCTTGGCCAGGCTGACCTGGGTGGGCGTCAGCTTGCCGGCGTCCTTGAGCTGCGCCAGGTGCCACATCAGCAGGTGCCCATTGACGATCTGGGTGCCCATCTCGGCCAGCTTGGCCTGGGTGAGCTGGAAGCCCGCGATGGGCTTGCCGAACTGCTCGCGGCCCAGGGTGTAGTCGAGGGCGGCCTCGAAGCACGACAGGGCGGCGCCCAGCACGCCCCAGGCGATGCCGTAGCGGGCCTGGGTGAGGCACGACAGCGGCCCCTTGAGGCCGGTGACCCCGGGCAGCACGTTGGCGTCGGGCACGAAGCAGTCCGTGAGCACGATCTCGCCGGTCAGCGACGCCCGCAGGCTGAGCTTGTGGCTCATCTTGACGGTGTTGAAGCCCTCGAAGGCGCGCTCCACCAGGAAGCCGCGGATGCTGCGGCTGTCGCCGTCATCCACCTTGGCCCACACCACCGCCAGCCCGGCGATGGGGGCGTTGGTGATCCACATCTTCGCGCCGTTGAGCACGTAGCCGCCGTCCACCTTGCGGGCGCGGGTGCGCATGCCGCCGGGATCGCTGCCGCTGTCGGGCTCGGTGAGGCCGAAGCAGCCGATGAGCGCGCCGCTGGCCATGTCGGGCAGGAAGCGGGCCTTCTGGTCTTCGGAGCCGAAGCGCCAGATGGGGTACATGCACAGGGCGCCCTGCACGCTGCAGAAGCTGCGCAGGCCGCTGTCGACCCACTCCAGCTCGCGCATGGCCAGCCCGTAGCTGGCCGAGTCCATGCCCGCGCAGCCGTAGCCCGTGAGGTTGGCCCCCAGCACCCCCAGCGCGCCGATCTGGGGGATCAGGTCGTTGGGGAAGGTCTCGTCGCGGAAGCAGGCCTGCACGCGGGGCGCGAAGGTCTTGCGGCTGAAGGCCCGCACGCTGTCGCGCACCATCTGCTGCGCTTCGGTGTAGGGGGCCTCGACGGCGAAGAGATCGAGCAGGTGTGCGGGGGCGGCCACGGGCGCTCCTTGGCGGGGGTGGGTTCGGGGGGCCGGGGACGCAGGCAGCGTACCCCGCGCGACTCAGTCGGTCACGGGCGGCCCGTCGAGGCCCTCGAGAACAGCCGCGACGACCATCTCGGTCAGCACCGCGTACAGGGCCTCGCCCTCAGCCAGCGTGGCGTCCGCCGGCCGGCCGGTGTAGGCCGCGTCGGCGCCCGCCTCGCGGAAGCTCTGCTGCCCCGCCGCGATGGCCGCGCTGAGGCTCACGGGCACCTCGGGCAGCCCGGCGGCGGCGCTCAGGTTCACCCAGTCGGGCCGGGCCGCCAGCATCAGCGACGTCTCGTACGACCCCGCGTGGCAGGCCCCCGAGCGGAACTCCGCCCCCAGCCGCTTGCCCCACCGCCGGCTGATGACCTGCGGCGCGCTGGCCGCGGTCGCCCCGAAGCGATCCACCAGCGCGGCGTGCGCGCGGGTGACCGCCGACAGCTGACCTGGCTCCAGGTGGTGGTTGATGAGGCACACGTGCCCTGCCCCGTCCGCCAGCCAGGCGCTCGCGGCGCTCACCACCAGCGCCACCAGGGCGTCCTCGGGCACGGTGGTGGCCCCGGTGAACCCAGCGGCGAAGTCCGTCACCCCGTAGGGCAGCGTGGGCGCCACCAGAGCGAACACCCCCTGCGCGCGCAGCGCCTGGGCCGCCCGCGTGGCGTTGTGCTCGGCCAGCACGGCGTCGGTGGCCAGCGGCAGGTGCGGCCCGTGGGGCTCGGTGCTGCCCAGGGGGAACAGCACCGCCGACCGCCCAGGCGCGCGCCATGCGTCCCGCAGCCCGGTGGTGCTGTACGCGGCGAGGCTCAACATCGAGGACTCCGTCAGGGTGCGCATCGCCCGCCACCCTATCACCGCCCTGCCCCCAACGCTGCCCGCCGGCTGAGCCACCCACAGCGTCGGGCCACCCACGGCGCCCCGAAGACCGAAGCCCCCGCGACCCCTCGGCCCCCCCCCGCAAGCCGTCCGAGCCCGCAAAGCCCGGACACCGAATCCACCGCGACTCCAGAGCCGGAGCACTCAAACCGCAGGCGCCCAAGCCCCGCCGGGCCGAGCCCTCCCGGCACGCCCGACCACCGAAGCCCCCGCGACCCCTCGGACACCCCCCGGCAAGCCGTCCGAGCCCCCCAAGGGCTCGGCCGGCGCCCACAGGCCGCCCACCCCCGCCCGAGCACCGTCCCCAAACACCCGCAACGCGAGCGGCCCGGGGCGCGGCGTGGGGGCGAGGACCACTTGCAGCCCAGAGGGCCCGCCCCGGCGGGCCCGCGGGCGAAACGGTCCGACCCCCCGCGTCGCGCCTCGGGCCGCGACCCCGGAGTCACAGCGCTCTACCTACG
>JAUHVS010000547.1 GCA_030424955.1 bacterium
GCCCGCGCCGGGTCGGGCGGCCGGCGCGCCGGGGGGGGTGGGGGTGCTGCAGCAGGCGCTGGCGCCCGACGACCTTGTGGTCACCCGCGAAGAGTGGGGGGCCGACACGCCCAACCGCATCTGCAACGACGTGGTCGCGCCCTACCGCATGACGGTGCACCACACGGCGGTCCCCGATCGCGACGGGGACGATCCCGCCCTGACCCTGCGCCAGATCCAGCGCTTCCACATCGACACCCGCGGCTGGTGCGACATCGGCTACCACTTCATCATCAGCCAGCGCGGGCTGATCTTCGAGGGGCGCCGCGGCGAGGATCGCCCGGCGGCCCACGTGGCGGATCAGAACGCCGGCAACATCGGCTTCTCGTTCATCGGCGACTACCAGGTGCAGCAGGTGCCGCAGGGGCAGCTGGACGCGGCCGCGCGGATCATGGGCTGGGCGCTGCGCACGCACTCGGGGGTCGTGCCCACCCGCGAGTTCATCAAGGGCCACCGAGAGTGGCCCGGGCAGAACACCCAGTGCCCCGGCGACAACCTGTTCGCGCAGCTTGAGCCCCTCATCGCCCAGGCGTTGGGGGACACGCCGCCCCCACAGGACGGCGAGGTGCGCTTCTCGCTGGCGGCCCCAGACCTGCCGCCGGATCGCGACGGCGCCGGCGTGGCGGACGCGCTGCCCGGCGAGGCCTGGCAGGTGGTGGCGACCCTGCGCAACGGCACCGACAGCCCCCTGCGCGGCGTGCGGCTGGGCGTCACCGTGCCCGACGGCCTGCAGGTCACCGACTACGTGATCGAGAGCGACGCGCCCGCCTTCGACGGCCGGAGCTGGGGCGTCAACGACGCCGACGCCGCGCCCGAGAACCCGCCCAAGGACGGGCTGACGGGCACCCAGGCGCTGGCGCTCTACGCCTTCGCCGCGGGGGAGACCAAGCGGGTGGTGCTGACCGTGACCGCCGGCGACTACGGCGAGCCCGTGCGCCGGGCGCTGCAGGTGTGGGTCACCGAGATCGGCGATCGCTACGCGCAGGACGCCTTCGGCGCGCAGCCGACCCTGAACGTGCAGGGCGACGTGTTCGCCGGCGCCATCGAGATCGACCGCGTGCACCCGGCGGCCTGGACCTGGGCGGGGCCCAACGGCCGCGAGGGCTGGGACCCCTGCGGCGACGCGCCGTCGCCCTATTGGTTCCGAGAAGGGGACGGGTTCGTGTCGCTGGAGGGCAGCCCCGGGCCCTGCCTGCTGAGCCCGGCCTGGACCGCCATCGACGCCACGGATCTGGACGCGCTCGCCATCACGCTGCGCAGCGACGCCGGGCGCCAGGACGTGCGGCTGTGGTGGGCGCAGGCGGGGGCGGCCTACGACACGCAGCGCTCGGTGGTGTTCCGCACCGCGGGCGACGGCGACTGGCAGACGGTGCAGGTGCCCGTGGGCGACGCGCCGGGCTGGGCGGGGCTGATCACGGGGCTGCGCATCACGGCGACCACGGGCTTCCCCGACGGCGAGCCCGCGAGCCCGGGCTGGACCGACGTGGACGCGCTGTGGGCCCAGTCGAGCGCCCGCCGCGAGGCCGCCGCGCCCGCGCTGGCCTACGTGGACACGCCCGCCGAGATCATCGCCGACGCCGGCACGGACGACCCCGAGCCCCCGCGGCCGCGGCGCGACCTGGGCGTGGCGCCCGATCTGGGCGGCCCCGGCGGGTTTGATGGCGGCACACCGTTTGAGCCCCTCGACGGCGCCGACGGCGGCTGCGACGTGGGCGCGGCGCCAACGCCAGGGGCCGGCCTGTGGTGGCTGGCGGTGCTCGGCCTGGGGGGCCTGATCCGCCGCCGGCGGGGGGCGCGGTGAGCGCGCGGGTCTACCGGCTGCTGGGCGCCAACCTGGGCGGGCGCGCGCCGGGCCCGCTGCCGATGGCGTCGCTGCTACGGCAGACGCCCGGGGGTCAGCTGATGGTGGCGCGCCGCCCGCAGCGCTTCGCGCAGCTCTTCGAGGCCTTCCGCGCGCGGCTGCTCACGACGTGGCGCTGGCTGCCCGAGTCGGCAGCGAGCCACGAGCGCGGGGCGGTGCTCGATGGGGCGGTGAACGCGGGGGACGCAGCGAGCCTTGCGGCGGAGCTGGTGCTGCTGGCGACGGCGCCCGCACCCTTCGGGCTGGGCCTGTCGCCCTCGGCCTGCCGGGTGGTGCCCTACCGCGGGGAGGCCCAGCAGGGGTTCGTCGCCGAGCACAGCCAGGCCGGGGTGCTGGGGCTGCGCAGCGACGTGCTGGGCCGGGACGGGCGACCCACCGATCTGCGGCGCTGGCGCTGCCACAGCCTCGTGGCCGCCGACGGGCGCTTCTACGATCCGGCCTATGGGCATGTGTACGCCCAGCTGGGCGAGGCGGCGGACTACAGCCTGGCGCCGCTGGCCCCCGGGGCGGACGGCGTGCACTGGCGCGCGGCCCGGGATCGGCTGCGGCGCACGGTGTGGTTCCAGGAGGAGGGCGCGCGGCTGCGCGGGCCCTTCAGCGCGCCGCCGGCCGCGGTCGCGCCGGTGGGCTGAGGGCGGAGGCGGCGCCCTGTCGGATCAGCTGACCTGCGTGCCCGGGGCGAGCTCGCCGGGGACGGTGGCGAGGCGGGTGTCGGCGCCCTCGCCGGCCGCGAGCAGCATGCCCTGGCTCACCACGCCGCGGATCTTGCGCGGCGCGAGGTTGGCCAGCAGCACCACGGTCTGCCCCACCAGATCGGCGGGCGCGTAGGCGGCGGCGATGCCGGCGCAGACGGTGCGCGGCTCGGCCTCGCCGGCGTCGACGGTCAGCTTGAGCAGCCGGTCGGCGTCCGGGTGCGCCTCGGCGGCGATGATGCGCGCCACCTTCAGCTGCAGCTTGGCGAAGTCGTCGTAGGCGATGGTGCCCTCGGGCAGCGCGGCCGGGGCCTTCGGCGCCTTCGGGGCCTTGGCCTGCTTGGCCTGCTTCGGCTGCTTGGGGGCCTTGGCGGGCTTCGCCGCCGGCGCGTCCTCGGCGGCCGGGCGCTCCACCCGCGGGAACAGCGGATCGCCCTTGCGGGCGGTGAGCCCGCTGGCGCCCTGGCCCCAGGTGTCGGTGCTCGACAGCGCGCGCAGGGCGGGGGAGGCGTCGAGGCGGTCGAGGAGCTCCGGCCCCTTCACCGGCAGGAACGGGCTCAGCCAGACGCCCAGCACCCGCAAGGTCTCGCACAGGGTGTAGAGCACCTCGTCGAGGCGGGCGGCGTCGCCCTGCTTCGCGAGCGTCCAGGGGGCGCTCACGTCCACGTACTTGTTGGCCGCGCCCACCAGGCTCCAGATGGCGGCCAGCGCCTTGTTGAAGGCCAGCTCGCCCATGGCGGCGTGCAGCGCGTCGCGGGCCTCGGCGTAGGCCTGCAGCAGCGGGCCGTCCTCGGCGTCCTCGGCGCGGCCACGGGCCGGGATCACGCCCTGCCGGTAGCGGTCGAGCATGCCCAGGCTGCGGTTGACCAGGTTGCCGAAGTCGTTGGCCAGGTCGCCGTTGATGCGGTTGATGAGCCCGTGCTCGCTGAAGTCCCCGTCGCTGCCGAAGCTGACCTCGCGCAGCAGGAAGTAGCGGAAGGCCTCGGCCCCGTAGCGCTCGGCCATGTCGAAGGGATCGACCGTGTTGCCCAGCGACTTGCTCATCTTCTGGCCCTCGACGGTCCACCAGCCGTGGGCGAAGATCTGATCGGGCAGGGGCAGGCCGGCGCTCATCAGGAAGGCCGGCCAGTACACCGCGTGGAAGCGCAGGATGTCCTTGCCGATCAGGTGCACCGAGGCGGGCCAGAAGGTCTTGAAGGCCTCGCCGTCCGGGCCGCCCAGCGCGCTGATGTAGTTGGTCAGCGCGTCGACCCACACGTAGATGACGTGGCCGTCGGCGTCGGGCACCGGCACGCCCCATGAGAAGGTGGTGCGGCTGACGGACAGGTCGTTCAGCCCCTGCTCCACGAAGCGCTTGACCTCGTTGAAGCGCGAGTTGGGCTTCACGAAGTCGGGGTGCGACTCGAAGTACTCCAGCAGCTTCGGGCCGTACTTGCTGAGCTTGAAGAAGTAGGTCTGCTCCTCGACCCACTCCACCGCGTGGCCGCTGGGGGCCTTGCCGTCGACGATCTCGGACTCGTCGAAGTAGGCCTCGTCGCCGACGCTGTACCAGCCGGCGTAGGTGCCCAGGTAGATGTCGCCCGTGGCCTCCATGCGCCGCCACATGGCCTCCACCACCGCCTGGTGGCGGGCCTCGGTGGTGCGGATGTTGTCGTCGTTGCTCAACAGCATGGCCGCGGTCAGGCGGCGGAAGGGCTCGGCGAAGGTGTCGGCGTGGGTGCGCGGGCTGACGCCCTTGGCGCGGGCCGCCTGCTCGATCTTCAGGCCGTGCTCATCGGTGCCGGTGAGGAACCAGGTGGCGTCGCCCGCCGCCCGGTGCCAGCGCGCCAGCACGTCGGCGGCGATGCTGGTGTAGGCGTGCCCGATGTGGGGCTTGTCGTTGACGTAGTAGATGGGGGTCGTGACGTAGAAGCTGCCGGACATGACGAGGCTCACAGGCTGGTCGGCCCCCGCGGCGGAGGGCTCAGTCGGGCGCCTTGGTAGCACGGCCCGACCCTGACTGACCACCGCCGCCGCGCCGCCGGCTGCGGCCTCCGCT
>JAUHVS010000548.1 GCA_030424955.1 bacterium
CGGCCCGTGCACCCCGCCGTGGTCCCCAGCCGAGCGCCGGCGACCCAGGCCCCTGCCCCCAAGGCCCCCGCGACCCGGGCGCCGGCCCCCAAGGCCCCGGCCAGCAAGGCCCCCGCGAGCCGGGCGCCCTCGGGCAAGCCCGAGTGGGAGCTGTGATCGGCGTGTAGGCCGCGGCGCTGTGCTGGCTCTGTGCTGGCTCTGTGCTGGCGCTGTGCTGGCTCTGTGCTGGCTCTGCGCTGGCTCTGTGCCGGCTCTGCGCTGGCTCTGCGGTGACTCGACGCGGGCTCGGTGGCGGCCCGCTACCGGGCCAGCGTGAACGCCAGCGCGGCCAGGGCGGCGATGCCCAGCGCCACCGCCCCGCGCAGCCACCACCCCGTTCGCCCAGCGGCCGCGCCGGTGGGCGCCGCGCCCGGCGCGCCGTCGTCGGCCCACACCGTCCCCCCAGGCCCCACCACCGCGGCCGGCGCGCCGCGCTCTGCCGCCAGCCGCGCCTCGATGCGGGCGGCCCGCTCCGCCACCGCCTGCGCGCTGGCCGGGCGCGCCTCTGGGGCCTTCGCCAGCAGCTGCCCGACCAGCGCCGCCAGCTCGCCGTCCACCACCGCCGGATCGAGGGGCGGGGGCGCCGCGCTCAGGTGCTGCATGAGCACCGCCAGCGGCGTGTTGCCCTCGAACAGCGGCCGCCCGGTCAGGCACGACCAGGCCACGACCCCCAGGCTGTACAGGTCGCTGGCGGGCCCGGCGGCCGCGCCCCGGGCCTGCTCCGGCGACATGCAGGCGGGCGTGCCGAAGACCGCGCCGTCGGCGGTCTGCACCGACGCCTCGGCGAACCACGCGATGCCAAAGTCGAGGATCTTCAGGTGGTCGCGGCCCCCGGCCCACTCCAAGAACAGGTTGTCGGGCTTGATGTCGCGGTGGACGATCCCCTGGGCGTGGGCCACCGCCAGCCCCTCGGCCGCCTGCCGGATGACCCGGGCGGTGCGCAGCCCGTCGAAGGCGCCCTCGGCGATGGCCGTCGCCAGCGGCACCCCGTGCAGCACCTCGGTGACGACGTAGTGCACCCCCGTCGCCGTGGTGCCGCTGTCGAGCAGGCCCAGGACGTGTGGGTGGGTGATGCGCCCCAGCAGGCGCGCCTCGCGGGCGAAGCGCCGGGTGGCCTCGGGGTCGCGCCGGGCCTCGGCGTGCAGCACCTTCAGGGCCACCGGGCGCCCGTCGGCCAGCGCCGTCGCGCGGTACACGGCGCCCATCCCGCCGCGGCCCAGCACCGCGTCCAGGCGGTAGCGGTCGGCCAGCGCTGCCTGCAGGCGCGCGTCGGCGGCGGCGTCGGTGCGCTGCGCGATCGATGCGCTCGGCGGGGGGGCTGGGGCGGCGTCCGGGCTGCGCCCCACGGGGGTGTCCAGGGCGGACGCCTGCTCGTCCACCGCCAGCATCTTGGCCAGCGCGGCCGCGACCACCGGGTCGGTCGCGGCGAGCGCCTGGAGCTCGGCGGCCTGCACCGCCTGCGGCGCCTCGGCCAGCGCGTCGAAGGCGGCCATCAGCCGATCATGTTGCGCTGCGTCCACAGGGCCTCTCCGGTGGGCGTCGCAGGGCGGTGGGGATCACCGCGCGCCGCGGCTCAGCCCTCGACGCCCTTGCAGAAGTTCGTCTCGGGACAGTCCGCCGTACGATAGCACTCGATCTCGGCCGCGGTGCGCGGCTCCTCGCAGAAGAACTGCTCGCAGACCGTCGCCCCGATGTCGGTGTCGCTGGCCTGGCGGCACTCCACCAGCTTGGCGGCACACACCTGCAGGCAGCTGCCCGCCGCCGGCCCGGCGTCGCCGCCGCCACCCCCACCCCCACCGCCGCCCCCGCCGCAGGCGGTGAGGCTGACCGGGGCGAGCAGGGCAAACATCAAACTGAGGGTGCGCGTCATGTGAGCTCCAGACGAAGGGGGCCCCTGGGGGGGCCTGGGTCGACCGAGGCCCCATCGGGCCCCGGCAGGGGGTCGCAGGCCGCGACCGAAGGGATCATCAACGCCGGTCACCGGGCCTCGCGGGCGAGGCCGCCATGGCCCGGACCACCCTTCGCCGCGGTGTGGTTCGCGGGCGTGGGCTGGGTCTTGATGCGCGGGTTGCTGTGGCACACCTCGCAGCGGTCCATGCCCACCCGCGCGGGCGTCCGGCGGGGGTCGTTGTGGCAGCGCCGGCAGTCGAGCATGAGCGGCAGCGTGATGTCGGCCGAGCGCGAGCGGGTGCTCTTGGCCATGGCGTAGTGGCAGGTCTCGCATGGGACGCGGGTGCCATCGGGGGTCGCCTGGTGCTTCGCGTGGGTGAAGCCGATGTCGTTGGTGAGGAACCGCCGGGCCCGCCCGGGCCCCGCGCCGGGCGCGTGGCAGCCGACGCAGCGGCCCATGGCGGGCTCGGCGGCCGCCGCGAGCGTCGTCTGGTCCGGGCCGTGGCAGCCGGCACACACCCCGTGATCCGGGATGCTGGCGTAGGGGCCCTCGCCCGACACCTGGTGGCAGCCCTCGCAGGTCAGCGGGGTGGCCTTGAGCCGATCGCTGGTGAGGTGCAGCTGGTGGTTGAAGGCCCCGATCAGCACCGACTCGGGCAGCCGCCGCGGCACGGGGGGCATGGGCACCACCTCGGGGCGGCGCGGGTCGGGCGGCTCGGCGTGGCAGGCCGTGCACAGGGGCCCGGGCGCCGCGTAGAAGGCGTCGGCGTGGCAACGATCGCAGGGCGCGTGGGCGGCCGACCCCGGGCGCTGCACCCGCCAGCCGGTGGCCGCGCTGGCGGTGTGGCAGTCGGCGCAGTGCAGGGCCTCGCCCCCGTTGGCGTCCACCACCGGGCCCGCGCCCGCGAGGTGGGTCGGGTGGCTGAAGGTGGTCGTCGCGGTGGGCACCGGGGCCTGCGCGGTGGTCTTGCCCCCGCACCCCAGCAGGCCCAGCAGCAGCGCCGCGGTCAGGGCGCTCACCCAGCGGGCCGCACCGTGCGTGTGTCGTGCGCCCATCACCCCGCCCCCTCGGCCCCGTCCAGGGGCGCGTCCGTCGGCCCGGCGTCCCACTCGTCGGTGCGCTCGACCACCTCGACCCCCAAGGTCTGCAGCCACGGCAGCGGCTGGATGAAGCCGATCATCGAGAAGACCACGTCGTTGGCCCGCGCCACCTCGCCCTCGGGCAGCGGCTCGCGGGCCTCGGGGCCGCCGGTCTGGCGCTGGGCGCCCGGCTTGTACTTCAGCACGAACTCCCCTTCGCGCACCGCCGCGGCCGCCGCCTTGTAGTGCACGCTCAGCCGCCCGCCAGACGCCGCGCAGGCCGCGTCGAGCCGGGCGCGGTTGCCCGCGCTCACCTGGCCCAGGGCCTCGCCCCGCACCGCCAGGATCACCTCGGCGGCGCCCGCCTCGGTCAGCGCGATGGCGCCCTCGACGGCGCTGTTGCCGCCGCCCACCACCACGCAGCGCTGGCCGGCGTGGCGGCGCGCGTCCACCACCGCCGTCTGCACCTTGGGCAGATCGGCGCCGGGCACGCCCATGGGGCGCGGCGTGGAGTTCACGCCGATGGCCACGATGACCCGCCGCGCGCCGTACTGGGCCGCGGGGGTGCTGACCACGAAGCCCGCCTCGGTGCGCGCCACGCCCTTGACCTCGGCGCCGTAGCGCAGGGTCCGCAGCGCCGTGGGCGCGCTGAAGGCCGGGCCCCAGTGGGCCTGCAGCTCAGGCCAGGTCACCGAGTCGGCGTTCGGCAGCCACAGGTGGCTGATGTGATCGACCCCCACCGGGTGCAGCTCGATGAGCTTGTCGCTGGGGTACGCCAGGTGGAGCATCGAGGCGAAGGTGTCGCCCTTCTCGATGATCAGGTGGCGCAGGCCCTCGGCCTCGCAGGTGGCCGCCGCCGACAGGCCGGCAGGGCCGGCGCCGACGATGATGACGTCGTAGGTGTCCAGCCCCTGCACCGTGTGCGCGCTGCCCGGCCGCAGGCCGTTGGCCAGCATGTGCTTCACACAGCGGTGGCCGATGTTGGCGGCGTTCTTGACCAGGTGCACCCCGGCCACGGCGCCGGCCAGGTACAGGCCGTCCACGTTGCTGTGATAGTGCCGGTCGATGGCCGGCATCTTGATGAGCCGCGGCGGCCCGTGGGCCCGGGTCAGGGCGATGGTGGGGCACTCGGTCTCGCACACGCCGCACTGCTGGCAGCGGTCGAAGTCCTTCACCACCGCGATGAGCTTGTCGAAGGCGCCCACCGGCGACTCGATGCGCGTCTGCGTGAGGTGCAGCACCTCGAAGGGGCACACGTCGACGCACGACGAGCAGGCCACGCAGCGCGTGGGGTTGATGTGGATCAGCTTCTTGCGCTTGGGCGGCGGCGCGCTCGGCTCAGGCTCAGGCTGGCGGGCCTGCCACCACTGGCGGCCCGCGTGCCAGGCCCCCTGGCCCCCGAACACCCCCAGCAGGGGCAGCCCCAGCAACAGCAGCACCAGCACCACCGGCGGCGGGGGCCCGTCCGACGGCGCGGGCGCCGGAGACGCCGCCGCGACCTGGATCCCCGGCGCGTCGGCCGCCGGGTGTTCGAGGTGGCAGGCGCTGCAGGGCTGGGCCAGCGCGGGCGCGCCGCCGTGGCAGGTCAGGCAGGCGCTCGCGGCCACCGCA
>JAUHVS010000549.1 GCA_030424955.1 bacterium
GGCGTTCACCACGGCGCGGGTCGTGGCCTCCCCCACGCCGGCGCTGCCCCCGCGCGCCATCAGGCCGCTCGCCCCGGCGATCACCGGGATCACCGCGCCGTAGGCGATGGTCTTGCTGAGCCCCTCCACCAGGTCCTTCAGGGTGACGGCGTCGAAGCGCGCGTAGACGGCCGGCTGGGTCCCGAAGGCCGCCTGCGCTGTCAGCATGCCGGCGCCAAAGGCCGCCGCGATGCCCAGCACCGACAGCACCGGCAGCATCACCAGGCAGGCCAGGAACCGCGGCTTGACCAGATAGTCCACGGGCGCCGCGTTGCTCATGCGCAGGGCGTCCACCTGCTCCGTGACCACCATGCTGCCGATCTCGGCCGCGATGCCGGTCCCCACCCGGGTCGCCACCATCAGCCCGGTGAGCGTGGGGCCAAGCTGCCGCACCAGCAGCGGCAGCGACTGCGGCCCCACCAGCGACGTGTCGCCGATGATGCGCAGCGCCTGGAACCCCGCCTGCAGCGTGATGATGGCCCCCAGGAAGCCCAGGGTGATCACGGTGAAGGCCACCGATCGGTTCCCCACCTCGAAGAGCTGCACCACCACCGCCCCGCGCTGCCGCTGGCCGCGGACCACGTAGTACAGCGTCAGGCCGAAGACCCGGGCCGTCTCGACGAGCTGTCGGGGGAGCAGGTGCCGCACGGACCGCCTTACTGCAGCAAGTAGGTCATGAAGTAATCCACCACGAAGATGCCCACGGCCGACGCCACGACGCTCGCGTTGACCGCCCGGCCCACCCCGGGCGCGCCGCCCCGCACGCCCAGGCCGAAGCCGCAGCTCACCAGCCCGATCAGCAGGCCGAACACCGTCGACTTTGCGAGCCCGTTGAGGAAATCCGCGAGGCCCACGTACTCGCTGAACGAGTTCCAGAACACGTACGGATCGACCCCGATCAGGCCCCACGCCGTGACGACGCCGCCCAGGATCGCGAACACGTCCCCGATCACCGTCAGCAGCGCCATCATCACCAGCATGGCCAGCACCCGCGGCATCACCAGGTAGTCGATGGGGTCGATGGCCAGGGCCCGCAGCGCGTCCACCTGCTCTGTCACCGTCATCGTGCCCAGCTCGGCCGTGTTGTTGGCCCCCACCCGCCCCGAGAACATCAGCCCGATCAGCAGCGGCCCGATCTCGCGGAACACGCTGAAGCCGAAGCCCCAGCCCACCACCTCGTAGGCCCGCAGCTTCACCACGTAGCTGCCCACCTGCAGCACGGTGATGGCGCCGGCAAAGAGCGCCGTGATGGCCACGATGGGCAGGCTCTTCACGCCCACGCGGTACAGGTTGCGCCAGGTCTCCACCCCGTCGAGCCGCGGGCGGAGCGCCGCGCGCGCCACCTGGCCGGTGAAGAGCGTCAGCCCCCCCACCACCTCGGCGACGGCGAAGAACCAGGCGCCCACCCGCTGCACCAGCCCGATCATCGCTCGACCTCAAACACCGGCCGCTGATCCACAAAGGCGCGCACCTCGGGATCGGCCGCCCGAGCGCCCTCGGCGGCGGGCCCATCGAACACCACCGCGCCCCCCCGCAGCATCACCAGCCGGTCGCAGATCGGGGCCAAGGCGGCGACCTCGTGGCTGACGATGATCACCGTCGCCCCCTGGTCCGCCTGAAGCGCCTTGAGCAGGGTGAAGATGCGCCCTGTGGTCACGGGATCGAGCCCCGCCGTGGGGTCGTCGCACAGCAGGATCGGCGGCGCGTGGATGGTGGCGCGGGCCAGGCACACCCGCTTCTTCATGCCCCCCGACAGCTCGCTGGGCAGCAGGTGCTCGATGCCCGGCAGGTGCACCTGGGCCAGCCGCGCCGCCACCCGCGCCTGCACGGCCTCGGCGGGCACCGTGCCCAGCCGCATCAGCGGGAACGCCACGTTCTCGCCCACCGTGAGCGCGTCAAACAGCGCGTAGTTCTGGAAGATCATGCCGATGCGCCCCCGCACGGCCATCAGGGCGCGCTCCCCCAGCGCGGTGACCTCGTCCGCCCCGACCCAGACCCGCCCCGAGTCCGGCCGCAGCAACCCGCAGATCGCCTTCAGCACCAAGCTCTTGCCGGCCCCGCCCGGCCCGATGAGCCCCAGGGTGCCGCCCGTGGGCACCTGCAGCGACACGTCCCGCAGCACGGGCACGCCCTCGAAGGCGTGGCACAGGCCCTCGACGCGGATCACAGCCCACCCCCCACGGTGTCCGCCAGCGACACGGCCAGCCCGGGCGCACAGGCCGGCTCGGCCTGGGCATCCAGCGCCGCCGCGAGGGCAGCGGCCGCTGCGGTGTGCCGGGACGCAGGGTGTGCCCGCGACAGCTCGGCCAGCGCGGCCCGCGCGGCGACTGGATCCCCCGCCTCGGCCTCCACGCACGCCAGCCCCCACCACGCGTCGTCGCGCAGCACGCTGGTGTCGAAGTGGGCCAGGAGCCGCCGGTAGGCCGCGGCCGCGCCCGCCAGATCCCGCAGCCCGGCGTGGCGTACCCGGGCCGCCCAGAGCGCCGCGTCATCCTGCAGCGCGCTGCGGTAGCTGCCCACCAGGGCGCTGTGCTCATCGCGATCCGCCCACAGGGCCTCGTAGGTCTGCGCCGCGTGGGCGTGGGCGCCCAATCGCCGATACACGGCGGCCAGCCGCCACAGGGCGTCGTCCACCAGCGGCGAGGCCGGCCAGCCGGTCACGAGCTGTCGCAAGGCGCGCTCCGCGCCCGCCAGATCCCCCAGCCGCCCGAGCTGAATGTGTGCGGCCCACCACACGGCGTTGTCGGCCACCGCCGACGCCGGCGCCTCCCGGGCCAGGGCGAGCAGCCACTGCACCCGATCCAGGTCTGCGCGCACCGACGGATCGGGGGGCGAGACCGCCAGCTGCCGGAGCGCGCGATCGGCGGCCACGCTGTCGGGCCAGGCGCGCACCAGCGCCCGCAGGGCGGCCTCATCGGTCTCGGGGGCCGCCCCAGGGCCCTCCCCGGCCGCTGCCAGGCGCAGCAGCCACAGCCGGGCCAGGGCCGCGCGCTCCGGCGTGCCCCGCGCAGCCAGGGCGCGCAGCCGCGCCTGCGCGAGGGCGCGATCGCCCCGGGCCAGGGCGACGCTCGCCAGCCGGTACCGGGCCAGATCTTCAGCTTCAGGGGAGACGTCCTCAGCCGCGAGCGCCGTGAAGGCGGCCTCGGCCGCGTCCAGCTGACCGTGCGCCAGCGCCCGCTCGGCCGCGGCATACCGGGCGTCCAGATCGCGCTGATGAACAGCCTGGGGGCTGGCCTTACCGCCGCAACCAGCCGCGGCAGCCACGGTCGCCAGCAGCCCGGCGGTCAGTGCGCCGGCTAGCCCCGCGCGGATCCCAGTCAGCCCGGCCCTTGAGGCGCCGCGCCCAGCCCCGGCCCTCAGCGGCTCACGCCAAGGCACGGGTCAACGCCGCGCCAGGCCCGCGCGACGCCGTCATCGTCCACGTCGCGGTGCAGCACGGCGCGCACCCGATCCGGGCCGAAGGGCAGCACCTTCACCGCGTCCGCGACCGCGGCGCACAGCGCCTGGGGGGTCTGGTCCACCACCCCGAAGATGACGATGTTGGTCTGCACGCTCGCGGGGTCGATGACCGCCCGCCGGCAGCCCGCCAGCGCCTCGGCCAGCCGCCGCGCCCGCGCGTGATCGTCGGCCAGCCCGTCCACGTGATGATCCAGCGCGTACAGGCCCGCCGCGGCTAGCACCCCCGCCTGGCGCATGCCGCCGCCCAGCATCTTGCGGTAGCGGTGGGCGCTGCGGATGAACCCCTCGCTGCCGCAGAGCACCGAGCCCACGGGCGCCCCCAGGCCCTTCGAGAGGCAGAACGTCACCGAGTCCGCCTGCGCCCCCCACGCGGCCGGCGACAGGCCGGCGGCCACCGCCGCGTTCACCAGCCGCGCGCCGTCGATGTGCAGGGGCACGTCGTACCCGTTGCACACCACGCTCAGGCCCGCCAGCGCCTCCGGCGACAGGATCTTGCCGCCCCCGCGGTTGTGGGTGTTCTCCACCATCACCAGGCCGGTGGGGGCCACGTGCCCGCTGGGATCTTCGCGCCGGATGGCCCCCGCGAGCTCCTCGGCGGTGAAGTGACCCCCCTGCCCGCACACGGTGAACTGCACGCCGGCCAGCGCGCCCCCACCCCCGCTCTCATAAAGCAGGCTGTGGGCCCCCTCACCCACCACCACGTCATCACCGCGGCCGCAGTGCGCCAGCATGGCCAGCTGGTTGCCCATGGTGCCGCTCGGCACGAACAGCGCGGCGTCGTGGCCCATCCACTCGGCGGCGCGGGCCTCCAGGGCGCGGACGGTCGGATCCTCGCCGAACACGTCGTCGCCCACCTCGGCGGCCGCCATGGCGGCGCGCATCCCAGCGGTCGGGCGGGTCACGGTGTCGGAGCGCAGATCAACGGGCGATGACATGGCGGGAGCCTCTCGGTGGCGCCGACCACAGCGTGGAGCGGCGGAGCCTGTGCGGGCCGCGGGTGGGCGGCGCGCCTGTGGGGATGCCGGGGGCCGGCGGCCTTCAGAACACCAGCGAGAACACCAGCTCGGGGAAGAAGCGGCCGTCGCAGAAGTCCCCCAGCTGGTCCGCGTTGCAG
>JAUHVS010000550.1 GCA_030424955.1 bacterium
CATCGACGACGACTGCGACGGCACGGTGGATGAGGCCTTCCCCGATCTGGGCCAGCCCTGCGCCGACGGCGAGGGCGCCTGCCGCCGCGAGGGCGTGTTCGTGTGCGAGGACCGGGGCGGTAACGGTGGCGGGATCGGCGGCGGCTTCGCCTTCGAGGGCATCCGCCAGAACGTGCCCATCGCGGACGCCCTCGCCGGCGGCTTCGAGGAGTGCTGGCGCGGGCGCTACAACGAGGGCCAGCCCCCCGTGGCCGACATCCTGGCCGCCTGCGGCGAGGACATCTTGATGCTGGGCTGCCTGCCCGTGGGCGCCGAGGATCTGACCATCGCCGCCATGGGTGAGCGCGCCGCGGTGCTGCTCGACTCGGGCAACGCGCAGAACCCGGTCAACGTGCACAACGGCGTGAACTGGTACTTCAGCGACCGGTACTCCTGGGGCTTCGGCCCCGCCGGGGAACCCCTCAGCCGCAACTCCTGCGACACCGGCAACACGCGGCCTGAGCTGCGCATGTGCTGGCACACCAACAACGGCAACATCAGCAGCGGCTACCGCTGCGGCGTCACCACCCTCAACGGCAACGCCGGCTGGGAGCGGGTGATCTACCACCGCCCGAGCGGCCCCGGCATGGTCTGCAGCGTGCAGGCTGGCGAGCCCGCCGAGGAGGTCTGCAACGGCCTCGACGACGACTGCGACGGCACCATCGATGAGGGCGCCGTGGGCACCGGCGAGGTCTGCCAGGAGGGCGTGGGCCTGTGTGAGCGCGGCGAGACCGTGTGCGACGCCGACGGCGCCATCGTGTGCCGCGCGATCCCCATCGAGCCCGGCGTCGAGGTGTGCAACGGCATCGACGATGACTGCGACGGCGTCATCGACAACCCCCCCGGCCTGGGCGAGGCCTGCGAGGCCGGCGTCGGCCTGTGCGCGGGCGTCGGCGTGCTGGCCTGCCCGCCCGACGCGGGCGGCGGGGTGCAGCTCCAAGAGGGCGTGCTGCAGGACGTGGCGCCGGCGGACTTGGAGGCCCAGGGCTTCCGCCGCTGCTTCGCCGGCCCGATGAACGGCAACGCGCCCATCGCCCCCCTGCTGGACGACTGCCAGGGCGCGGTGCTGCTCATGGGCTGCCGCGACGTGGGCGCGCCGACCCTGCGGGTCGCCGCCATGGGACTGCGCGACGACGTGCTGACCGACACCGGCCGCGAGATCAACGGCGTGCACCTGCACAACGGCGTGCACTGGTACTACAGCGACAGCTACTCGTGGGGCTTCGCGCCGGGCGGGGAGCCCGTGAACCGCAACTCCTGCGACACCACGAACCCCCAGCGCGAGGACCGCATGTGCTGGCACACCGGCGGCGGCAACCTCAACAGCGGCTACCGCTGCGGGTCGTCCACCAACGGCGGCGCCCTGGAGCGCGAGGTGTGGGTGGCCGACAGCGTCGGCACCGGGCTGGTGTGCCTGGGCGACGCCATCGCTGAGCCGGTGGACGAGGTCTGCAACGGCGAGGACGACGACTGCGACGGCACCACCGACGAGGGCTTCGGCCTCAACGAGCCCTGCGCGGCCGGCCTGGGCGCCTGCCGGGCCGAGGGCGTGACCGTGTGTGACGCCGCTGGCGCGCCGGTGTGCGACGCCGTGGGGCCGCCGCCCGCCGAGGAGGTGTGCAACGGCATCGACGACGACTGCGACGGTGCGGTCGACGAGGCCCTGATGTGCCCCTTCTTCGCGAGCTGCGCCGCGGCCCTGGCCGCCGGCAACGTGGAGAGCGGCGTGTTCCCGCTGCTCACCAACGACGGCGTGCAGAACTTCTGGTGCGACATGACCACCGACGGCGGCGGCTGGACCCTGGTGGCGAGCACCGCCGGCAACACCCTCGACGACTTCGGCGTGCCCTACTACGCCGACCTGGCCACCCTGGCGCCGGCGCGGGCCAACCCCGCGCTGTTCAACGGCTTCGACTTCGGGCCCACCACCGACATGCGCTTCGCGTGCCGGCAGAACGGGGGCGCGGCCGACGCCGCCATGACCGTAGACCTGAGCCTGTACCAGGTGCCCTGGTACGCCGAGATGGCCGCCGCCGCCAACGACGCGGCGAGCTGCTTCAGCGAGAGCAACGGCGCGGGCGATCTGAACCCGCCACCCGCCCGCCGCGACAACATCGCCGGCGTGGCGCTGCCCGAGGGCGACCAGTGGGCGGCCGGCTACCTCGAGGGTGAGGACGCCTGCGGCGACACCAGCGACTTCACCATCGACTTCGACGATCGTGGCATGGACAGCAACCAGTCCGATGGCACGGACTGGGGTGAAGACGACGGCAGCCGCAAGTGCGGGCAGGCGGCTGGGGCCAACGCCCAGTGGTTCATCTTCGTGCGGTAGGCGTGCGCGGGGGCGCTTTTCAGGGCGCCCCCACCGCGAAGGTGTCGCAGGCCGAGGGCTGCCCGGTCTCGAAGCCCCGGCGGAACCACTTCACCCGCTGGGCCGACGAGCCGTGGGTCCACGACTCCGGCTGCACCCGGCCCCCGCCCCGCTTCTGCAAGGTGTCGTCGCCGATGGCCGACGCCGCCCGCAGCCCCTCCTCCAGATCGCCCGGCTCCAGCAGCTTGCGCTCGCGGTGGGCGGCGTGCGCCCACACGCCCGCGTAGCAGTCGGCCTGCAGCTCCAGGCGCACCGCCATGCGGTTGCCCTCGACCTTGCCCATGGCCTGCCGCTTGCGGTGCACGTCGGTGGACGTCCCCAGCAGGTTCTGCACGTGGTGGCCGATCTCGTGGGCCACCACATAGGCGCGGGCGAAGTCGCCGGGGGCGCCAAAGCGGCGGTCCAGATCACCGAAGAAGGTGAGGTCCAGGTAGGCCTTCTGGTCGGCGGGGCAGTAGAAGGGCCCGACGGCCGCCGACTGGTGCCCACAGGCCGACGCCACCTGGCCCTCGAACAGCACCAGCTTGGGCTCCTGGTAGCGCTTGCCCTGGGCCTTGAACAGCGCCCCCCAGGTCTGCTCGGTGTCCGCCAGGATCACCGACACGAAGCGCTTCTGCTCGTCGTTCAGCGGGGCCTGCGCGCCGCTGGTGGGCGCGCTCGGGCCGGCGCCCCCGCCCCCCAGCAGGCTCTGGGTGTCGACCCCCAGCAGGGCCCCCACGATGAGCACCACCAGCCCCAGCCCGCCGCCGATGGCCAGCTTGGCGGGCCGCCCGCCGCCGCCGCCGCGGTGATCCTCGACGTTGTTGCTCTCTCTGCGTCCGCTCCAGCGCATCGGCCGGTCCCTCCTGGCTTGACGCGGCAGACCCTGCGATCACAGGCCCGCCGGGCGCAAGCCCAAGCGCGCGCCGCCCACCCGTTGCCCGCGCCCGCGGGCTCGCGCATGCTGCCCCCATGAGTGACACCGACGCGCTGAACCGCTGGCTGACCCACCTGGAGGCCTTCGAGGAGTCCGACGTCCGGCCGCTGGCGGATCGCGAGGAGATGCTCGCGGTCGCCCGAGAGCTGG
Organism: bacterium; assembly: GCA_030424955.1. Lineage (GTDB taxonomy): Bacteria > Myxococcota_A > Bradymonadia > UBA7976 > UBA1532 > JACKDL01. The sequence goes on from JAUHVS010000550.1 coordinate 3,477, forward strand.
GCCTGGACGACGGCGCCCTGATCAAGGTCGAGGTCGACGCCGAGGCCGCCCTGGTGCGGGGGCAGGCGTTCTTGACCCACGGGCGGCCCGAGGACGCCGTCGCCGAGCTGCGCAAGGCCAACGCCCTGGCGCCCTGGCGCTTCGACATCCTCGCGGCCCTGGCCGAGGCCCGCACCGCGGCCTTCGAGAAGACCGGTGAGCCCGCCCACCGCGCCGAGGCCGAGGCGGCCGCGCGATCGCTCATCCAGGCCGATCCGAGCCACGCGGCGGCCTACACCCTGCTCAACCGGCTCGACCGCCCGGTGGCCCGCCCGGTCTACCAGGTGCCGCCCGACGATCGCGGCGCCCGCCGCAAGCTGGCGTGGGCCCTCGGCGCCCTGGCCCTGCTCGTGGTGCTGCTGCTGATCGGCTACCTGAGCGTCGCCAGCGCGCCGGACTCGATGAGCGCCGGACCCCAGCCACAGCCGGCGGACCCCGACGTGGTGCGGGCGGCGGATCCTGACCCGGTGCCCCGCGCGCCGACGCCCCCCGCGGCCCCGACGCCCCCCGACGGCACCCGGGTGGCGCCCGCCGGCAAGCACCCGCTGCCCCTCGCAGTGGTGCCCTCCCCCGCCACCGCCGGCCTGACCTTCGAAGACATCACCAGCCACATCAGCCGCCACGGCGAGCACGTGATGGCCACTGTGCGCGCCCGGGTGCGCAACCAGTCGACGGATCTGATCAGCGAGCTCAAGGGCGAGGTGGTGTACCTCGGCGCCGGCGGCGAGGTGCTCGATCGCGACGAGGTGGCGGTGGTCAACTCGGCGACGCCCCAGCTCCGCCCCGGCGATCAGACCTTCCTCACCGAGCACAGCAGCGGCCTGCCCTGGGACACCGTCAAGGCCGAGCTGCGCTTCAGCACCGCCCAGCGCGGCGCGTAAAGGTCGGAAGCTGCCTCGGAAAGCGCAAAATTGTACCGCTCGACCGCCGCGTAAATCGGCAGCACCATGAACGGCAGGTAGGAATAGAACAGTCCCAGCTGCACGGCGAGGTTGGTGTTCACGATGCCCAAAGGCTCGGAGATCAAACCGATGCTCATCAGACCGTCATTAAAGGGCCCTTCATCGCGCAGCAGGAACTTCATCGACACAGT
>JAUHVS010000551.1 GCA_030424955.1 bacterium
TGAGCCCCGCCCTGGCCGCGACGCCGGGCGTGCGGGCGGTGCACCGCTTCGGCGCCCCGGCGCCGCCCACGCTGTCGGCCACCCTCAGCCCGGCGGGCGAGCGGCTGGGGCTCACGGCGGCCGCGCGGGCCGCACAGGTGCGCGCCGCCGTGGTGGGCCTGCCAGGGGGCCGGTGGCGCGGCGCGCCCGTGCGGGTGACCGTGCCGGCCGACCCCCTCACGGCGCTGCGGATCGCCCTGCCGCGCGGCGCGGTGGCCCCCCTGTCGGCGGTGGCGGCGGTGCGTACGGCGGCCGCGCCCGAGGCCCGCGCCCGCCGCGGCGGGCAGCCGGCCACAGCGCTGTGGGTGTTCGGCGCGACGCCCGCTGCGGTGCGCCAGGCCGTCGAGCAGGCGCACCTGCCGGCCGGGGTGGCGGTGCAGGTGGACACCCCGCCCGACGACGCGCCGCCGCCCTAGCCCGTCTCAACACGGCGCACCAGTGTCGCGACACGGTGGTCGATCCGGTGCGGCCGCGCCGCCTGCGGTCGCCGGTGTCCCCTGCGGCAACTTGCCCGCGGCACCCTGCCGCGGCTTGGCACGGCCCTCGCTAAAGGTCGGGGACACGCGACCGCCGGAGATCTGCATGGAACTGCTCAGCGCCTACCTGTACCCCATCGCGCTGGTGGCGCTGTCGGTGGCCGTGGCCATCGCAGAGCGGGTGCGCCCCTGGCGCCCGGAGCAGCGCGCCCTGCGGCCCTTCCTGTGGTCCGACGGGCTGCACCTGGTGTTCAACGGCTACTTCCTGGGCGCGGTGCTGGCCGGCCTGGCCGCCAACTACGTGCTGCCCCACGTGGACGGCTGGCTGGCGCAGGCGGGCCTGATGGACAGCGTCTACCGCAACGCCGCCAGCGAGTGGCCGGTGTGGCTGCAGATCGTGGTGGCCCTGGTGGTGGTCGACTTCATCCAGTGGTCGGTGCACAACCTGCTGCACCGCGTGGGCCTGTTCTGGCACTTCCACAAGGGCCACCACAGCGTCAAAGACGGCGAGATGGACTGGATCGTCTCGTTCCGGTTCCAGTGGACCGAGGTGGTCGTCTACAAGACCGTGCTCTACCTGCCCTTGGTGTGGTTCGGCTTCGGCTACGAGGCCATCATGTTCCACGCCATCTTCGGCACGGCCATCGGGCACCTCAACCACGCCAACCTCGACCTGGGCCACAGCTGGCTGAAGTACATCTTCAACAGCCCGCGCATGCACCTGTGGCACCACGACTACGACCGCGACGGCAGCAACACCGTCAACTTCGGGATCATCTTCAGCGTGTGGGACTGGCTGTTCGGCACCGCCTACATGCCGGAGGACACGCCCCGCGCCCTGGGCTTCCCGGGGGTGGAGACCTACCCCAACGACTTCTTCGGGCTGATGGCGTGGCCCGTCAGCCACTGGCTGGGCGACGGCCGCCGGGGGGCGGCGGTGGGCGCGAGCGTCATCGGCGCCCTGCTGGTGGGCGCGGGCTATTGGGCGGCGCTCCCGCGATCCCTCGACGCCCGGACCCCCATGCTGGGTGAGCCCATGGCGGCCTCGCGCCCCCTGCTGGGCGAGCCGGCGCCGGCCGAGGCCTACGCGGCCAGCCCCGCCGAGGCGACCGCGGCCCTGGCGCAGTTCGGCGCGGCGGCGAAGGCCGCTGGGTATGCGCACCCCGAGCACATGGTGAGCGCGGCGGAGCTGGCGAAGGCGCTGTCGAGCCCGCGGCTGGTGATCCTGGACGTGCGCCCCACCGAGCGCTTCGCGGCGGGGCACATCCCCAGCGCGCGGCCCATCGATCGCGGCGACTACTCGGCCAAGGCGGCCTTCTCGGGCCTGTCGAAGGACGCGGCGGGCCTGCAGGCCGAGCTGCGCGCCCGGGGCGTGCGCGGCGACTCGGTGGTGGTGCTGTATGGCGACGGCGGCCCGGAGCCCATCCGGCTGTGGTGGACCCTGCGGCACATGGCGGGCTACGAGGCCCGGGTGCTGGACGGCAACCTGCAGGCCTGGCTCACCGGCGGCCACGCGCTGGCGACGGGCGCCGGCCCGACCCCTGCGGCGGGGGACGTGGCCTTGACCGCGCCGAGCGCGGCGCCCGTGCAGGGCTGGGCCGATCTGCAGGCCTATGCGGAACGGGCGGTGAAGATCGACACCCGCACCCGAGACGAGTTCACCGGCGCGAGCCAGCGCAAGGCGGCGGCCCGCGCGGGGCGCATCCCCGGCGCGCAGCACCTCGACTGGTTCGCGGTGTTGCGCACCGAGGCCGACCAGCGCCTCAAGCCGGTGGCCGAGCTCACCACGCTGTTCAAGGGCCTGGGCGTCACGCCGGGCCAGACCCCCGTGCTCACCTACTGCCAGTCGGGCACCCGCTCGGCGGCGGTGTACTTCGCCCTGCACCAGCTCGGTGCGGGGGACGACACCGTGGTGAACTACGACGGCTCGTGGGCGGAGTACAGCCGCCTCAGCCAGCCCATCGCCCGCGACTGACCCTGGAGCCTGCGCATGTCGACGCCCCCTGATCAGCGCCCGAGCGGCGCCCCGCCCGCCCTGGCTGGCCCCACCCGCCGTGGCGCCTTGGCCCGGCTGGGGCTGGGCGCGGCGGGCGGCGCCTTGGCCCTTGGCCTCGACCCCCGTGGGGGCTGGTTCAGCCGCGTGTTTGCGGCCGACCTCACCGAGGCGGAGCTCTTCGCGAAGAAGGACGGCCTGGTCACGCTGAACGACCGGCCGCTGAACGGCGAGACCCCGCCGTGGCTGATGGACGAGGCCTTCACCCGCACCAGCCGGCACTTCGTGCGAAACAACGGCAAGGTGCCGGCGCGGGCGCTCAGCGGCGACGCGACGGGCTGGACGCTCACCATCGACGGCGAGGTCAAGACCCCGCTGACCCTCGACCTGGCGGCGCTGAAGCGCTACCCGAAGGTGGAGCAAGCGATCGTCATCGAGTGTGGCGGCAACGGGCGGGTGAGCTTCAAGCCGGGCGCCAAAGGCAACCAGTGGACCATTGGGGGCGTGGGCTGCGCCGTGTGGGGCGGCGCTCGCCTGAAAGACGTGCTGGCGGACGCGGGCGTGACCGCGAAGGCCGTGTACCTGGCCTACTACGGGGAAGACACGCACCTGAGTGGCGACCCGAAGAAGGTGGTCATCAGCCGGGGCGTGCCCATCGCGAAGGCGCTGGACGACGTCATCATCGCGTACGAGATGAACGGGGCGCCGCTGCCGGCGCTGCATGGGTTCCCGGCGCGGCTGGTGGTGCCGGGCTGGCCGGCGAGCACGAGCGGCAAGTGGCTCAAGCGCCTGTGGGTGCGCGACCAGGTGCACGACGGCCCGAAGATGGAGGCGCCCAGCTACCGCGTGCCGGCGCACCCCGTGGCGCCGGGGGAGACCGTGGCGCTGGAAGACATGCGGATCATCGAGCGGATGCCGGTGAAGAGCGTCATCAGCGCGCCGCGATCGGGGACGCAGATCACGGCGGGGCGAGCGGTGGAGGTGCGGGGCCACGCGTGGTCGGGGGAGCGGGCCATTGAGGCGGTGCACGTCACGACGGACTTTGGGGCCACCTGGACGGCCTGCGACCTGAAGCCGGCGCGCAACCCGGGCGCGTGGCAGCGTTGGACCGCGCAGATCACGGTGCCGCAGCAGGGCCACTACGAGGTGTGGGCGCGGGCGACGGACAGTGCGGGCGAGATGCAGCCCATGGTGGTGCCGGGGTGGAACCCGAAGGGCTACCTGAACAACGCGATGCACCGGATTGCGCTGAAGGCGGTGGACGCGTGACCCGCGCCCGGATGCGCTGGGCGCTGCTCCTGGCGCTGGTGGGCGGCTGTGCGGACTGGGAGCGCGCGCCGGGCGCGGCGGACGTGGTGCCGGACGACGCGCGGTACGTGGGCCGGGCGGCGGTGCGGCGGATCCACCTGGACCTGACGCCGGCGTCGGTGGCACCCGCGGCGGGCGGGGATGACATCAAGCAGGGCCTCGTCGCCGGCCCGGGGCGAGACCTGGTGATCGCCAACTGCACAGCCTGCCACTCGACGGCGCTGATCACGCAGAACCACATGAGCCGCGCGCGGTGGGACAAGACGATCACCTGGATGCAGCAGACCCAGAACCTGTGGGCCATCGCGCCGGACGCCCGGGCGCAGATCCTGGACTACCTTGAGGCCACGCAGGGGGATGACGGCGGGGTCGCGGCGAGCGCCGCGGGGGGCCCGCTGTACCCACCGAACCCCATCTGGTAGGCGCCGCGTCAGTGCGTCAGGCCCCATTTGAGGTCCCGTCGTTTCTAGAAGAGACCCTCCGTCAGGCCCCCATTTGGGGTCAGGTCGTTTCTAGAAGAGACGCTCTGACCCCACGTCCAGGCCCCCATTTGGGGTCAGGTCGTTTCTAGAAGAGACGCTCTGAGCCCACGTCTCGAACCTGCTTCACCAAATATCGTGGGAGTCCGCCGACGCGAGGCACACCTCACCGCCTGCGCGGAGGCGCTCGACGGCTTGAGGTCGGGATCAACGCGGCCAGAACAGCCGCCTGATCAAGGGGTTACCCCACCATCCGGGTCATCCGGCGCCCCCCGGTCGCCGCGCCCATAGCGGGCCGCGCGCGCCCGCGC
>JAUHVS010000552.1 GCA_030424955.1 bacterium
GGGCGGCGGGGCGTCCGGCGCGGCGAGGGCGGCCTGCTCGAGGCTGGCCTCCCGCGCGGCCTCGGCCGCCGCGAGGGCCTCGGCGGCGCGCGCGGCCTCGTCCTCGGCCAGCTCGATCTGCAGGGCCTCGATGCGCTCGCTCGCCTTGATGATCCGGTGCACCTCGGCGCCGGGGCTCTCGCGGAAGCGCCGGTAGAAGCGCACGGCCTCTTCGGGCTGCACCAGGTGACGATCGTAGATGAAGGCGATGTTGTAGAGCAGCAGCCCGGCGGTGGGGTCGACGCTGTGGGCCTGGGCGTACAGGGTGATGGCCCGCTGGTAGTCCTCGGCGGCGAAGGCGGCCTCGGCCTCGGCGGCCAGCCCCTCCACCTCGCGCTTGGCGCTGGCGGACGGGCCGGGGCCGGGCTGGGCGTACGCCGGCGCGTGCCCGAGGGCGAGCGCGAGCGCACACGTCCTGATCAGCCCGGTCCTCAACGCGGCCCCCCTGCGCCCGGTCGGCGTGCGGCGCCCACGGGCTCGGCCCCGGGCCGCCCCACCTGTGCGCCCACCGCCTCAAATGGTAGGCCGGCGACGCCGCCCGCTCAAGGGTCCCGTCAGGCGTGCAGCGGGCCCCCCGCGTGTGGCATCAGGTCAGGGGGCACAGCGCCCGCCACGGAGGGCCCATGGGCGCGATGGACGCCGCCGCGTTGACGCAGTTCCTGGCCGACGAGTTCCCGCAAGCGGGGGCCCTGGGCTTCGAGATCGCCGCCCTGAGCGACGAGGCCCTGACGCTGTCCTTGGACGCGGGGGAGGCCCACCTGCGCCCGGGCGGCACCGTGAGCGGCCCGACCCTGATGACCCTGGCCGACGCGGCGGCCTACCTGCTGATCCTGTCGCGCTGCGGCCCGGTGGCCCTGGCGGTGACCACGCACCTGAGCATGCACTTCGTGCGGCGGCCGCGGGTGGGCCCGGTGTGGGCGACGGCGACCTTCTTGAAGCTGGGGCGCCGGCTGGCGGTGTGCGCGGTGCACGTCACCGGCCCCGCCCTCGACGGGCCGCTGCTGGCCCACGCCACGGTGACCTACGCCCTGCCGGTCGGCCCGCCGCCGGCGGATCAGGTCGGGGCCAGCCGGTAGATCCGCATGATGCGGTTGAGGATCGTGGGGAAGTCGATCTTCAGGTCGATCAGCTCGCCGTTGCGCATGTTGAACACCCAGCCGTGCACCTGGATCTTGTGGTCGCGCAGCCAGGCCTCCTGCACCGCAGAGGTCTTGATGACGTTGACGCACTGCTCCTGCACGTTGAGCTCCACCAGCCGGTCGTAGCGCGCGCTGTCGTCCTCGATGGCGTCCAGCTCGTCCTGGTGGATGCGGTAGACGTCGCGGATCTGGCGCAGCCACGGGTTGAGGACCCCCATGTCGGCCGCCCGCATGGCCGCCTGGACCCCGCCACAGTTGTAGTGGCCGCAGACCACCACGTGCTGCACCTTGAGGTGCGTCACCGCGTACTCGATGGACGACATCGCGCCCAGATCCATCGCGCTGACCAGGTTGGCGATGTTGCGGTGGATGAAGGCGTCGCCGGGCTTGAGGCCCATCAGCCCCTCGGCGGTGACCCGGCTGTCGGCGCACCCGATGTACAGGAACTCGGGCGTCTGCCCCTGGGACATCTTGTCGAAGTAGGCGGGATCCTTCGCGAGGTGAGCGCGGACCCAGTCAGCGTTTCGGCGGAAGATCTGCTCGACGTCCAAGACGGGACTCCGGTGGCGGCGGTGCGGGGCGGGAGCCTAGCACGGGCGCCAGGCGGGCGGGAGAGGGGGCCTCAGTCGTGCCACTGGGCCCGATAGCGCCGCCCCTTGATGGGGCGCGCCTGCAGGCGCTGCAGGGCGGCGCGGGCCACCGCCCGGCGCACGGCGACGAAGCTCAGGTGGTCCAGCCGGGTGATCTGGCCCACGTCGGCGCCCGTCAGCTCGCCGTCGCCCGTGATGGCGCCCAGGATGTCGCCCGCGCTGAGCTTCTGCTTGCGGCCGCCGCTGATGGACAGCGTGATCATCGGTGGGGCCAGGTCGGGCAGGGCCTCGCCGCCGTGCAGGGCGGCGGTCTCGAGGGGGCAGGGCCGCTGCAGCGCGGCCTCGATGGCCGCCAGCCGGGGCGCTTGGGCGGGGGTCACCCAGGTGAAGGCCTGGCCCGTGGCGCCCGCGCGGCCCGTTCGCCCGGCCCGGTGCACGTAGGTGTCGGCCTTGAAGGGCAGGTCGTAGTTGATGACCGCCGCCAGGCTGTCGATGTCGAGCCCGCGGGCCGCGACGTCGGTGGCCACCAACACCGTACAGCTCTGGTTGGCGAAGCGGGCGACCGCCAGGCTGCGGTCGCGCTGGTCGAGATCGCCGTGGAAGGCCGAGGCGTGCACGCCCGCGTCGTTGAGTTCGGCGCACAGGGCGCGCACCTGCGCCTTGGTGTTGCAGAAGATCAGGGTGGACGCCGGCCGCTCCCGGGCCAGCAGCGCCAGGGTGGCCAGGGGCTTGTCGTCCTCGGTCACGCTCAGGAAGTGGTGCTCGATGGCGGCCTGGTGGTGGGTGTCCACCCGCACGGCGGTGGGATCGCGCTGGATCTGCGCGCTCAGGGCCTGCACGGCGTCGGGCAGCGTGGCCGAGAAGCACAGGGTCTGGCGGGTCGCCGGGCAGAAGTCCAGGAGCGCGCGGATGGGCTCGATGAAGCCCAGATCGAGCATGCGATCGGCCTCGTCGAGCACCAGGCAGCGCAGGGCGTCGAGGTGCAGGTTGCCCTGGGTGAGGTGCTTGAGGAGCCGGCCGGGGGTGCCCACCACCACCTGCGCGGGGTGCTGGAGCGACTTCGCCTGGCGGTGCTCCGGCCGGCCCCCGGTGAGGGTCAGCACCGTGAGGTTGCCGTAGGCCTTGGCCAGCGCGCGCAGCGCCTGCGCCACCTGGGTGGCGAGCTCGCGGGTGGGGCACACCACCAGGCACTGCACGGCGTCGGCGCGGGGGTCGATGCGCTCCAGGCAGCCGATGCCGTAGGCGGCGGTCTTGCCGCTGCCGGTCTTGGCCTGCGCCACCACGTCGGCGCCCGCCAGGATCGGCGGGATCGCCGCGGCCTGGATGGCGGTCATCTGGTGGAAGCCGAGCCCGTGCAGGTTGTCGAGCACGGGGGCGGGCAGCGGCAGGGCCGCGAAGTCGGTCATGGGGGCGCTCACGGTGGCCCGGCGTCGACCGGGGCTGGGCGGGGGGCGCCAGCGTCAGCGGCCTCCGGGCTGGGGGGCCCGCCGTCCGAGGGCGCGCCGGCTGGGCCCCCGTCCGGGGTGGGCTGCGAGGTCGGCGCGGCGGGCGCCTCAGGGGGTGGGGTGTCGGGGTGCTGCTCGGCCTTCCAGACCCGGCCGTCGGGGTGCCACCAGGTCCACTCGCCCACCTTGTGGCCGCGCAGGTAGTGGCCCGCGCTGCGCTTGCTGCCGTTTGAGTGCCAGGCCTGCCACAGCCCCGTGGGGCGACCCTCATCGTCGTGATCGCCACGCTCGCGGACGGTGCCGTCGGGGGTGTAGCTGATCCACTCGCCCACCTTGCGGCCCTCGACGTAGCGGCCGACGCTGGCCCGGCCGCCGCCGGGGTGGAAGCTGCGCCACTCGCCGTGCTCCTTGCCCTCGCGGTAGCTGCCCTGGAAGCGCTGGCTGCCGTCGCGGAACCAGCCCTGCCAGTCGGTCTCGGGCTTCCCGTCGCGGTAGCGCCCGCTGAGCATGGCCTGGGCGTTGTCGTACCAGGCGGTCCACAGGCCGGCCCGCGCGCCGCGCTCGAAGCGGCCCTCGCGCTCAAGCTGGCCGTTGGGGTGCCACCAGCGCCACACGCCGGCCTCGATCTGAGTCGCCCCGCCGTCGTCGGTGGGCTGGCAGATCTTGCAGCCGGCCCGGCGGCTCTCGGCGTCCACGGTCCACTCGCCGGCGCGCTCGGCGCACTCTGCGGCGGCGGGATCTTCCGCCTTGCCGTCCACGTAGGTCACCACCCGCCAGGGCTCACCGCTGGGCCACCAGGTCTGCCAGGGGCCCTGCTTCAGGCCGCCTTCACCGCCCCCGATGACGGGGAAGGGAAGGCCATGCTGGCGGCTATGATGACCCTCCCGGCGGAGGAGGCACTTGCTCAGCTCGTCCCCGTGGTGGACGTACACGCGCTTCACGAAGCGCGGCGCCAACTGCGCAATGCGCTGGCCCGCACTCACCGGGATACCCTCGCGGCACTCTATGCCACGGATCAGGCCCGGCCCTACGCGCCGGATGCGACGGGCATTGCGCACCGCGCGTTGATGAATCTCGTGCTGTCCTATCTGCTGGCCTCCGGGGATACGGCCGCGGTGGCCCATGCGGAGGCGCGCTACGCCCAGGCCGATAACATGACCGATCGCTTAGGTGCCCTTCGCACCCTGGTCTGGAGCGACCAGCCTGCCGCTCAGGCGGCGGCGGAGCGCGTACTCGACGCTTTCTACGAGCGTTACCAGGATCAGCCCCTGGTGGTGGATCAGTGGCTCAGCACCCAGGCGCTGATTCCTGGGGCAGAGACCCTTGCGCGGGTGGAAGCGCTCACGGCCCACCCGGCCTTTGATGCGCGCAACCCCAACAAGCTTCGGTCC
>JAUHVS010000553.1 GCA_030424955.1 bacterium
CCGGGTCCAGCGGGAAGTCCACCAGGCCGTCGCCGTCGTCGTCGGCCCGGTTGAAGCAGGCCGGCAGGGGCTCGCCCTCCAGCGGATCGCGCTCGTCCTCGTCGTCGGGGCCGCTGCAGCCCACGTCGTCGCCGTCCACGAAGCCGTCCTCGTCGTTGTCGCGGGCGTCGCTGCAGCCCGCGGGCAGGCGCTCGACCTCGACGGTGAGCTTGAAGGGGCCCCCCAGGCCGAAGTTCTGGTCCACGAAGAGGAACAGCGTGCCCGGCGCCGCGCGCTCGATCTCCACGGTGCCCTTGCTCGACATGTTGGCGCCGACGTTGCCGCCCACGTCGCAGGCCACCTCGCTGCCCGCCAGATCGCAGGTGCCGCGCACATACAGCGCGGTGTTCTCGGGGGTCTCGGGGTGGTTGACGCTGAACACCAGCCGGGCGTTGAAGGGGTTGTCGTAGGCGATGATGCGCTCGACGCCGCCGCCCCCGCAGCTGCCCTGGAACTGCTGCGTGCCGCCCTCGGTGGTGCCCAGGTAGACCGGCTCGCCCACCGGGTACACGTCGAAGCGCACGCCCTGGCCGCACAGGTCCGTCTCGTCGGGATCGGCCGCCGAGCGGCAGCCGGGATCGAGGGGGAAGTCCACGGCGCCGTCGCCGTCATCGTCCTCGTCGTTCGCGCACTCGCGCGTGGTCAGCGGATCGGTCTCGTCGCGATCCGACGGCCGCACGCAGCCGGGATCGTTGGGGTAGTCCACCCGGCCGTCGCCGTCGTCATCGACGCCGTTGAGGCAGGCCGCCAGGGGCACCTCTTGGATGCTCAGCTCGAAGGTGCCCGAGCCGCCGGCCGCGCCGTCCACGATGATGTAGTAGTCCCCCGCCGCTGGGGCCTCGAGGGTCACCGAGTTGGCCGCCACGCCGTCGGCGGCCTCGCGGGCGCAGGCCACCTCGCTCGCGGCGTCCAGGCAGGCGCGGCGCACGTGCAGCGTGGTCTCCAGCGCCCCCTCGCCCTCGCCCGCGGTGCTGATCACCAGCGCCTCGACGGCCTGGCTCAGGCGGTACAGGTAGATGGTCTCGGAGGCCCCGCGCCCGCCACAGCTGCCCTCCTCGTTGAAGTCGGCGCCGCGGGTCGAGCCCTGCACCGTGCCGGGCCCGGGGAGCTCGACCGCCGAGCGGTTGCGCCCGCAGGCCGCCCCCTCGGCCGGATCGGCCGCGCTCTGGCAGCCGAAGTCGTCGGGGTAGTCGATGAGGCCGTCGCGGTCATTGTCGATGCCGTCGGCGCAGGCGGGCACGACCTCGGGATCGCCCTCGTCCCGGTCGCCGCGGCCCGCGCAGCCGGGGTCCTCCGGGTAGTCCACCAGGCCATCGCCGTCGTCGTCGCCGCCGTTGAAGCAGGCCGGCGGCTGCGGCAGATCGGCCTCGTCCTCGTCACCCGCGGCGGAGCAGCCCGGGTCCAGGGGGAAGTCGATGACGCCGTCCCCGTCGTCGTCCAGCGCGTTCGAGCACACCGGCCGCTCGGCGGGATCGGCCTCCCGGGGGTCCGCGCCGCTCGCGCAGCCCGGATCCGCCAGATCGACGTAGCCGTCGCCGTCGTTGTCGGTGCCGTCGAGGCACTGGGGGAGCGGCGTGCCGGTGTCGGTCTCGTCGTCGTCCTGATCGGAGCCGCAGCCCGGATCCTCGGGGAAGTCGATGAAGCCGTCGGCGTCGTCGTCCATGCCGTTGCCGCACGCGGGCAGCGGCGGATCGTCCGACTCATCGTCGTCGCTGCGATCGCGGCAGCCGCGATCCATCAGGTCGATCAGGCCGTCATCGTCATCGTCGATGTTGTTGGCGCACTGGGGCGGCGGCGCCATGTCCTGCACCGGCGCCATGTCGACGATCCGGGCGTCCCCGGCCCCCCCGTCGACGGTCGCCCCGGCGTCCGGCGGGGTGATGGTCTCGGTGCCCCCGCCGCCGTCCACACAGCCCGCGACGCTCAGCGCCGCCCACAGCCCAACCCACCGCACCCGCGTCATCGTGGCCACGTGTCCCCCCGCTCCCTTGAATTGCGACTGTGAGCATAGGGAGCCCCTCGGAACGCTGGCAAGGCGCCTGCCCGTGTGCGGTATGCTCGGCGCATGCAGGCCTCGCCCCCCGCCCGACCCGCCCCGCCGATCCAGCCCGCCGTGCTCGCCGTGCGCGGGCCCCTGTGGGCCGTCTTCAAGCCGTCGGGCTGGGCCATGCACCCCGCGGGCCCCGAGACCGGGCGCGCGCTCACCGACTGGCTCGAGACCCAGGCGCCGGGGCTGCGGCCCGCCCACCGCCTCGACCGCGGCACGTCGGGGGTGGTGCTGTGCAGCGCCGATCCGGCCACCCGTGGGGCCGTGGGCAAGGCCTTCGAGGCCGGCCGGGTGCACAAGACCTACCTGACCCTGGTGCACGGCCGCACGCGCCGGAAGGGCATCCTGCGCCGGGCGCTGTCGGATGGGCGGCGCGGGCGCCCCCTGCCCGCCGTGACCCGCTACACGCTGGTGCGCTGGCTGGGGCCCTTCAGCCTGGTGCGGGTGCGCCCCGAGACGGGCCGCAAGCACCAGATCCGCCGCCACCTGGCGCAGATCGGCCACCCGGTGGTGGGCGACAGCCGGTGGGGGCGCACGGGCCCGCCGCCCGCCGGCGCCCCGGACCGCCTGTGGCTGCACGCCGCGGGCCTGACCCTGGAGGCGAGCGAGGGGCTGGCCGCCTGGGACGTGGCCTGTCCCCTGCCCGCCGAGCTGCAGGCCCACGTGGACGCCCTCGAGGCCCAGGTCGCCGCCGATCGCCCCGACGCCGCCGGCCCCGTCCCCGAGGAGACCGCCTGATGCCCTTCACCAGTGTCGTCTCGCGCATCGCCCACGACGCCTGCCTCGCGGCCCCCAACACCATGCCCACCGACGAGTGGTGGCGGCGGCTCGAGGCCGACTTCGCGCAGCAGTCCGAGGCCTTCGCCCTGGACTGGTACGACCGCGGCCGGGTCAACCTCATCGCCATGAGCGACCTCGCCATCCGGGGCGCGGCCGCGACGGCCGTGGGGGGGCTGGCGGTGTCCCTGGGGCTGGGGCGCAACCCGCTGAAGGCCGATCTGGCCGACGTGGACTTCTACGCGCGGGCCGCCGAGGCCAAGGACCCGAGCCTGTTCTTCGCCCGGCCCCCCCGCAACGTGCCGGTGACCGCCACCCCCGCCAGCCTGCCCAGCTTCGCGCCGCCCGACGGCGAGGTGCTCGATCTGCGCTTCACCTCGCCCTTCGTGCCGGTCAACCCACGCTTCCACGGCGCCTGGCGGGCCCAGACCCGCAACCGCGTCGCCCACGCCCGCTACTGGCGCCACCGCGACGGGCCCCGGCCGGTGCTCGCGGCCATCCACGGCTTCTGCGCCGACGCCTACTGGCTCAACACCTGGTTCTTCGCGCTGCCGCTGCTGTACCGCATGGGCTACGACCTGCTGCTGTTCACCCTGCCCTTCCACGGGCCGCGGCAGCACCGGCTCAGCCCCTTCAGCGGCCACGGCTTCTTCGCCCGCGGGCTGGGGGGCATCAACGAGGCCTTCGCGCAGGCCATCTTCGACTTCCGGGTGTTCATGGATCACCTGGAAGACCAGGGCGTGCCGCAGGTGGGCGTGACCGGCATGAGCCTGGGCGGCTACACCGCGGCCCTGCTGGCGGCGGTCGAGCCCCGGCTGGCGTTCTCGATGCCGAACGTGCCGGTGGCGAGCATCCCCGACCTGCTGCTGGAGTGGCACCCCCTCAGCCTGGGGGTGCGGGCGATGCTCAAGGGCATGGGCCAGCCGCTCAGCACGCTGCGCCGGGCGCTGGCGTCCTGCACGCCGCTGAGCTACCCGCCCGTGCTGCCGCAGGAGCGGCTGATGATCATCGGGGGCGTGGCCGACCGCATCGTGCCGCCCAAGCACGCGCGGCTGCTGTGGGATCACTGGGGGCGCTGCAACATCCACTGGTTCCCGGGCAGCCACCTGGTGCACTTCGACAAGGGCGAGTACGTCACCGAGACGGCGCGGTTCTTCAAGAAGATCGGCTTCGGCTCGGTGCCCAGCAAGCCGCCGGCGCCCATCAGCGCCCCGTGAGCACCTGAAGCAGCGCGTCGCGCTCGGCCGACACGTGCTGCAGCGTGGCCGCCTGCGACAGCGCCGCCACGGCGCCCGCCCGGGCCGCCTGCTCCGCCACCGGGCAGCCCGCCGCCCGTGCGGCGCTCAGCCCCTGCGTCAACGCCGCCAGGCCTGGCGACGCGTCGGGCGCCCCGGTGCACAGCGCCGCCATCACCGCGACCCGCACCGCCCCCTCGGTGAGCGCCACGGCCGGATCGGGGCCGCGATCACAGTGGGCGGCCGCGACCTCGGCCAGGGTCACCGCCGGCTGCACGAGCAGGCCCGGCGCGCTCAGCGTGTCGCGCGCCTCGGCGACCTGCTGGCCGGCCTGGATGGACAGCGCCAGCTTGAGGGCCCGCGCCTTCAAGGCCGCCTCGGCGGCGGGGCCCTGCGCCTCTCGGGCGGCGGTACAGGCCGCCGTGGTGGCCTCCGCCGTGGGGGGGGCCGGCGCCGCCTTGGCCACCACCGGCGCGGGCGCAGCCGACTCGGC
>JAUHVS010000554.1 GCA_030424955.1 bacterium
GGCTGCCGTCGACCTATCCTCTGCCCGTGGTCGTCGTGCAGCACCTCCACCCGAATGACGGCGGAATGCTCGCCGACAACCTCGATCGCGCCTTGGCGCTGCCCGTCGTGGAGGCGTTCGACAAGATGCACGTCCAGCCTGGACGCGTCTACGTGGCCCCCGCCGACTACCACCTGCTCGTGGAATGGGGTCGGACCTTTGCCCTGTCTGTGGACGACCCGCTACGGTACTGCCGGCCGTCCATCGACATCTGTTTCGAGAGCGCCGCCATCGCATTCGGCCCCGCGCTCCTCGCCATCCTCCTCACCGGCGCGAACGCGGACGGGGTCGCGGGCCTCGGCGCTGTATGCGCCACAGGCGGCCGCACCATCGTTCAGGCGCCCGCCACCGCGGCCTTTCCATACATGCCCCGGGCCGCCATCGACGCCGGCGTCGCCCAGGCCGTTCTGAGCCCCGACCAGATCGCCGCCGTGCTTGCGCGACTCGGAAAGGAGACGGCCCGTGCCACGTCTGCCTGAGATCCTCATCGTCGACGACCGCGCCGAGAACCTCTTTGCGCTGGAGCACCTTCTCAAGGGCCTGGACTGTGCGGTCTGCAAGGCGTCCAGTGGTGACGAGGCCCTCGCTCTGACCCTTGAGCATGACTTCGCGCTCGCCATCGTCGATGTGCAAATGCCTGGCATGGACGGATATGAACTCGTCGAGTTCCTCCGCGCAGATCCTGCCACCAGTCAGGTTCCGGTGATCTTCGTCAGCGCTGCCTACGCCGACGAGCACCACCAGTTCAGGGGCTACGAGAGCGGTGCCGTCGATTACATCGTCAAACCCTTCGAGCCCGCTGTGCTGCTCGGAAAGGTCCGCGTGTTCCTCGAGCTCGCACACTACCGTGCGAACCTCGAGTCCATCATCGAGGACCGAACCAGTACCATTCTGAAGACCAGCCAGATTCAGCTCATGGTCGTCGACCTGTCCAGCACGTTCCTCAATCTGCCGCTGCGGGCGGATTTCGATCGCGAGGTGGACCGAGCCCTTGGGCGTGCCGCGCTGGGGCTCGGCGCCGACCGCGCCTACATCTTCCAGCTACGCGATGACAAGCTCCGCATGGACAACACCCATGAGTGGTGTGCCCAGGGGATAGATCCCATGCGCGACATGCTTCAGGACCTTCCCCTGGAGGCCTTCGAGTGGACCTGGCGCCAGTTCGAGTCATCCAACACCATCGTCATCCCGTCTGTGCGCGACATGCCCGACGAGGCAGCCGCCGAACGTGAGAGCATGCTGGCGCACGGCATTGAGTCCCTCGTCCTTGTCGGCCTCCGCTTCGGTCGGAGCCTGCGTGGGTTCATCGGCTTGGACACGGTGCGCGAGAAGCGTGTCTGGTCTGATAGCGAGTCCGAGCTACTGCTCATGCTGGGCAACATCCTCATGGGCGCAATCAAGCGGCAGGCCACCGTCAATGCCCTTCGCGAGAGTGAGGAGCGTTTCCGCGCCGTCGCCACCATGAACTGGGTCTGGGAGACCGACGCTGAGGGTCGCTTCACCTACTCCAGCGACAAGGTCAGTGACCTGCTTGGGTACTCCGTGGCCGAGGTCATCGGCCGGCAGGCCTTGGATCTGGTGGAGGGCGCCGACGCCGCCCGCCTGTACGAGAGCTTGAGCCGGCTGAGCACCCAAGGTCGACCGCTCATCGATTTCGGGTGCCGGAAACTCGCCAAGGATGGCCGCACTGTCCACACCCAGACCAGCTGCGTCCCCATACGTGACGGCATGGGCAATCTTGTCGGCTATCGCGGTACCGACAGGGACGTCACAGAGCGACACGCCGCCGAGCACGCCCTCCGGCAGTTCAAGACCATCTTCGATACCGCAAACTTCGGCGCAGCCATCGCCGATCTCGACGGGGTGCTGACCTACGTCAACGACTGCTTCGCAGCCTCCCACGGCTACGCAGCCGACGACCTTGTGGGGCGCCACCTCGGCAGCTTGCACGACGCTGAACAGATGGATCAGGTCCGCCGGCTTCTCGGGGAGGCAAGGCGAGACGGCGGATTCGAGGCGCAGGAGGTCGGGCACCGCCGCCGAGACGGCTCGCCATTCCCCATGCTCATGGTGGGCAGCCTGGTCCGGGATGCCGAGGGCAGTCCATTCTGCGTGGCCATGACAGCCATCGATCTGACCGACCGAAAGATCCTCCAAGAGCAGCTTCAGCACGCCCAACGCCTCGAGTCCGTCGGTCGCCTCGCCGGCGGAGTCGCGCACGATTTCAACAACATGCTCGGTGTCATCCTCGGCCTCGTAGAGATCGCCTCCCTCCGCTTGCAACGCGGCCAGTCCATCGACAGCTGCCTCGACGAGATCACGAAGGCCGCGGAACGCTCGGTGGGGCTCACTCGGCAGCTCCTTGCCTTCGCGCGCAAGCAGACCGTCACCCCCGAAGTGCTCGACCTCAACGAGGTGGTCGGCAACATGCTCAAGCTGCTCAAGCGGCTCATTGGCGAGAACATCAACCTCAACTGGATTCCGGCCGAGGACGTCTGGCTGGTTCGGCTCGATCCCGCCCAGCTCGACCAGATCCTCGCGAACCTCTGCGTGAACGCCCGCGACGCCATCGACGACGTGGGCGAGGTGACCATCACCACCACCAACTTCCGAGTAGATGAGTCGTTCCGCGTCGGGCACCCCAGCCGCGCACCAGGGGACTACGTCGCCCTTTCGGTCAGTGACACCGGTCACGGAATGGACCGCGAGACGCTCTCCCACATCTTCGAGCCTTTCTTCACCACCAAGGAGCCGGGCCGAGGGACGGGGCTTGGGCTGTCCACCGTCTACGGCGCCGTCAAGCAGAACCACGGCTTCATCGATGTGAGCAGCGTCCCGGGCCAAGGCACGACCTACACCATCCTCTTTCCCCGCCACGAAGGACCCTTGGTTTCGATGTCCAGGGACGAGGGGCCGACGAGTAGCCCTCGGGGGCATGAGACCATCCTCGTGGCCGAGGATGAGATCAGCTATCTCAAGACCACCACCATGAAGCTCGAGGAGCTCGGCTACGCGGTCCTCCCGGCCAACAGTCCTCGCGAGGCCCTTCGGATCGCCGAGGAGTACGATGGTGTCATTCACCTGCTGCTCACCGACGTCGTGATGCCTGACATCAACGGCAAGGAGCTTGCAGGAATGCTGACTGCGCGCTTTCCGAACCTGAAGGTCGTGTACATGTCCGGCTACCCGAACGACATCATCGCCCAGCACGGCGTGCTCGAGAGCGGTGCCATCCTCATCGAGAAGCCGAGTTCCACCCTCGCTCTGTCCGCCCGGATCCGTCAGGCGCTCGGGTACCAGAGCTCCGGAAACGCAGTCCCCGATGCCACCGCTGATGTCGAGATCGACCTCCCCGTCTCTGACGAGGCCCTGGTCCGATTCCCTGCGCCTCTCAGCCAGGCCATGAGATGCGCTGTTGCCGATGGCGACATGGTTCGCCTGCGCCAGCTCATCGAGAAGACTCGCGACATCGACATCTCCCTGGCCCGCCGGCTTCACACTCTCGCCGGAAGGTACGACTACCAGAAGCTCGAGGAGCTGCTTGCGAAAGCCGAGGCAATGCATGAGTAGAGCGGACGTCCAAGACACCATCATGGTGGTCGATGATCGGCCTGGGAACCTCAACCTCTTGAACGAGATGCTCACGTCTCGAGGGTACCGGGTGCTCACCTTCCCCGAGGGGCGGCGTGCACTGCATGCCGCGCGCCGATGCCCCCCCGACCTGATCCTGCTCGATATCGACATGCCCGGGATGGACGGCTTTGAAGTGTGCCGGCAACTGAGGGCCGAGGATCCGCTCAAGGAGATTCCGGTCCTCTTCATCAGCGCCATCACCGACACCCGCGAGAAGATCAAAGCCTTCTCCGTCGGCGGCATGGACTATGTCACCAAGCCCTTCCACTTCGAGGAGGTCTGTGCTCGCATCGCGACCCACCTGCGCCTGCGCAAGCTCCAGGCACAGCTTCAGCTTCACAACAACCACCTCGAGGACCTCGTCCAACAGAAGGTCCGTGAGATCACCGAGGCCCAGCTTGCAACCATACACGCCCTCTCGCAGATCGCCGAGTCGCGCGACGAAGACACTGGGCGCCACATCGAGCGCACGCAAATGTTCTGTCGCCTCCTGGCAGAGGGGCTCGCCCAGAAGCCGGGCTACGCGGACCAGATCGACGGTGGCTTCATAGAGTACATCTACCGCGCCGCGCCCCTTCACGACATTGGCAAGGTCGGCATCCCCGACCACATTCTGCTCAAGCCTGGAAAGCTGACCCCGGCTGAGTTCGAGGTCATGAAGGAACACTCGATCATCGGCGCGCGTACCCTGCAGAACGTGCACAGCCGGTACCCTCAGAACCGCCTCCTCGAGATGGGGATCGAGATCGCCCATCACCACCACGAGAAGTGGGACGGAAGCGGCTACCCCGACGGCCTCGCCGGGGGTGACATTCCCCTTGCCGCTCGAATCATGGCCCTTGCCGATTGCTATGACGCGCTGCGTGCCAAGCGTCCGTACAAGGCTCCCTTCGACCACG
>JAUHVS010000555.1 GCA_030424955.1 bacterium
GACTTCTCGCCCCTGTTCTGCGACGAGACCGGCGGCGGCCTGGTGACCCAGTACGATAAGGGTGAGGTCGAGGAAGCGGGGCTGGTCAAGTTCGACTTCCTGGGCCTGAAGACCCTGACGGTCATCGACGTGGCCGTGCAGCTCATCAACCGCGACCGCCCCGCCAACGACAAGCTCGACCTGGAGCAGCTCACCCTCGACGATCCGGCGGTCTACGAGCTCATCGGCCGCGGCGACACCGAGGGCGTCTTCCAGCTGGAGTCCAGCGGCTTCCAGGAGATGCTCAAGAAGCTCAAGCCCGACGTCTTCGAGGACATCGTGGCGGCGGTGGCGCTCTACCGGCCGGGCCCCATGGGCTCGGGCATGCACCTCGACTTCATCGACCGCAAGCACGGGCGCAAGGCCGTGGTCTATGACCACGACGTGCTGACGCCGATCCTCAAGGACACCTACGGCGTCATCGTCTACCAAGAGCAGGTCATGCAGATCGCCCAGCAGATGGCGGGCTTCTCGCTGGGCGGCGCCGACCTGCTGCGCCGCGCCATGGGCAAGAAGAAGTTCGACGTCATGCAGCAGCAGCGCGTCGTCTTCGCCGAGGGCGCCAAGGGCCGCGGCATCGATCCGGCCATCGCCACCAAGGTCTTCGACCTGATGGAGTCCTTCGCGGCCTACGGCTTCAACAAGTCGCACTCCGCCGCGTACGCCCTGCTCACGTACTACACGGGCTGGCTGAAGGTTCACTACAAGGTCGAGTTCTACGCGTCGCTGCTCACCAACGACCGCGACAACGCCGACAAGGTGGCCAAGGGCATCCGCCACGCCCGCAAGATCGGCGTCGAGGTCCGCCCCCCGGACGTCAACCGCTCGGTGGCCGACTTCGACGTGGTGGACGGCCAGATCCTGTTCGGCATGGCGGGGGTGAAGGGCGTGGGCTCGAGCGCGGTGGAGGCCATCGTCGAGGCCCGCACCGCCGACGGCCCCTTCGTGAGCTTCTTCGACTTCTGCGAGCGCGTGGACCTGCGGCGGGTCAACAAGAAGACCATCGAGGCGCTGATCAAGACCGGCGCCCTGGACGCCTTTGGCCACCCCCGCGCGCGGCTGCTGGCCGGGCTCGACGTCGCCTTCGAGCGGGCCCAGAACACCCAGCGCGACCGGGCCTCGGGGCAGTCGAGCCTGTTCGCGTTGATGGGCGCCAGCACGGGCCCCACCCCCGACGACTTCCCGCCCGAGGTCCTCACGGTGGACGAGTGGCCGGAGCAGGAGCTGCTCGCCCACGAGAAGGCCGTGCTCGGGTTCTACGTCAGCGGCCACCCCCTGGACCGCTTCGCCGACCAGATCTCGCGCTACGCGAACGCCACCGTCGACACCCTGGGCGACCGCCAGAACTACGACCGGGTCACCCTGGCGGGCATCGTGCACGCCGCCCGCATCCGCCCCCTCAAGCGGGGCGACGGCCGCATGGCGATCCTGCAGTTCGAGGACCTCACCGGGGGCATCGAGGCCATCTGCATGAGCCCCGATCTGGACGCCGCCGAGGAGCTGCTCACCAGCGACGAGCCCCTGCTCATCACCGGCTCCGTGCGCATCGACCGCGACGAGGACGGCACCAGCAAGGTCAGCCTGCGGGTGGGCCAGCAGCGCCGCCGCGGCCAGGTGCTGGACGGCGACGAGGTCGTCGTGCAGTCCCTCGCCGAGGTCCGCCGCCTGCGCAGCAAGCGCGTGGAGCTCGATCTGAAGGCGGAGCTGTTGACGGTGGAGCGGGTGAAGGGGCTGCGGCGGGTGCTGCGCTCGGCCAAGCACAGCGGGCACTGCGCGACCTGGCTCAACGTGACGACGGCCGACGAGGTGCTCGTGCGCCTGCAGATCCCCGACCTGCAGATCGAGCCCAGCGACGCCCTCACCCACGAGATCCGGCGGGTCTTTGGCGGCGACGTCGCCATGCACACCCGCTGAGCGACCGCCCCGGCCCGGGCAGCCGGCTCAGCCCTCGCCCGCGCCCTCGCCGCCGTCCCGCCACTGGTGGTCACACGCCTCGCAGGTGAGCTCGAGGCTCTGCGCGAGCACCCGGGTCTGCCGGGAGCCACAGCGGGGGCACGCCGAGCCGCGCCCCCCTGGGATCACCTCGCCCCCCAGCGCCAGCACGTCCCCCAGCGGATCGTTGCCCACCAGGATGCGCACGCCCAGGAAGATCCCGAGCACCAGGAACAGGATCGTCATGCCGAGCCAGAAGGGCTGCGCCACCAGGTAGAAGGTGAACTGGTCGATGCCGACCCCCTCGGCCACCGTGCGGAAGGTCACGAACTCGCCGATGACCAGGGCGATGAGGCTGCTGAACACCAGCACCCGTAGCTGCGCGGGCGTGCCCATGGCCCGCACCAGCCGCGCGCCGACGCCGCTCAGCAGCCCGACCACCGCGGCGATCACCGTCAGCTCGCTCGGCAGCACCCCGCGCCCCACGGCGTACAGGCTCCCGCCCAGGATCGCGCCGCCCACGATGCCCGCCAGCGGCCGCAGGCGGGCCTCGGCGCCGTCCAGCTCGACGACGTCGCTCATCGCACCGGCTCGAAGGTCAGGCTGCGGGTCGGCGCCCCGGCCCCCTCCCCGTCCGCGCTCAGCACGATGGCGGCGGTGACCGTGCCCGCGACGACGGCGCCGGCGGCGGCCCAGACCCACCAGCGGCCGTACCAGGGATCGCCACCCACCGGCTGCTCGGCGAGGGCCGGCGCCGGCACCAGCACCACTCGGTGCGCCGACACCTCGCCGCGGACCAGCGCGACCTCGGACCGGTGCGGCGCGAAGCCCCGGGCGGTCACCGTCAGCACCCGCTGGCCCGGCTCGACGTCGCCCTCGAAGGGGCTCACGCCCACGGCCCGCCCGTCCAGCAGCACCGTGGCGCCGGGCGGATCGGACTGCACCCGCAGCACCCCGAACATGGCCATGAGATCCGCCTCGACCACGGCGTCGCGCCCCGCGCGCACCGCCACCGCCCCCTCGAAGGGCGCGTGGCCCGGCTTGGTCACCCGCACCGTGTGCCGCCCGGCCTTCACCACGAAGGGCAGCCGCATGGGCACCTCGCCGATGAGCTGGCCGTCGATCTCGATGGTCGCGCCGGCCGTCATGGACTGCACGAGCACCCGCCCGGTGCGGCGGCGGGCCCAGGGCGCGCCTGGCAGGGCCAGCAACAGCGCGAACACAACCAGCAGCGAGGGGGACCGCGAGAGCGGGGGGCGCAACATACCCTGAGCCTACCAGCCCCCGCCGTCGGCGTGCACGTTGCGACGCCCTGCCCGGGCCAGTACGATCCGCGGCCTCGGATTCAGGCCTCGGCCGAAGGCGTATGACATGCTCCGCAAAGCCCTCAAGGTGTTCGCCGTGCTCGCCGCGCTCTTCGTGGTGGCCCTGGGCATCTTCATCGCCGTCTTCGACTTTGACGAGGTCGTCAACGAGCAGAAGGACACCTACCTGCCCGAGATCGAGAAGGCGCTGGGCCGCAAGGTCGAGATCGGCGCCATCAAGACCACCCTGCTGCCCGTGCTGGGTGCCGAGATCCGCGACATCCGCATCGCCGGCGCCGGCGACGGGGCCAGCCCCCTGCAGATCAAGGCGGTGCGCTTCGGCGTCGGCCTGTGGGGGGCCATCAAGTCGGCCGGCACCCAGGTGGAGCTGCGGGAGCTGGTGATCGACGGCCTGGTGGTGGACGTGACCCGCCGCGCCGACGGCAGCCTGAGCATCGACGACGTGCTCAAGCGCCTCAGCGAGGGCCCGCCCCCCGAGGAGACGCCGGAGCCCCTCTCGGCGGACGCCCGCGCCTTCATCCAGAACCTCAAGCTCGACCGCGTGGCCCTGCAGAACGCCTCGCTGCGCTTCCGCGACGAGGCCACGGGCGGCGAGCCCGCGCTCATCGAGGTGGGCGATCTGCTCATCGAGATCAACGACGCCGCGCTGATCAGCCCCATCGACGTGACCCTGACGGCGGCGGTCTTCGGCAAGGCGCAGAACCTGCGGATCACCACCCGCGTGGGCCCGCTGCCCATCGGCACGGGGGGCCCGCTGCCCATCGAGCGCATCGCCGTCGAGCTCGACGGCCTGGATCTCGCCCCCATCGTGCCCTACCTGGGCGAGGCCCTGCCCGTGGGGCTCACCGCCGCCCAGATCAGCGGCAGCCTGGCCCTCACCGACCCGCTCAACGTGGACGCCGGCCGCGCCCTCACCACCGATCTCAAGGTGGCGGGCCTGACCTTCGAGGGCGGCCAGCCCTTCACCCTGGCCCTGGGCGGCAAGGTGCGCACCCCCCGCCTCAGCGGGCGCATCGAGGTCGAGGATCTGGCGGTCCAGATCGACGCCATGCGGGTCACCCTGGCCGGCGCCCTCACGGGCCTGACCACGGGCCGCATGAACATCGAGGGCGTGCGGCTGACCAGCGAGGGCCTGCACTTCGGCGAGCTGATGGCGCGGCTGCCGCCCCTCAAGGCCGCCCTGCCGCCGGGCGCGGTCCTCGACGGCCCCTTCACCCTCAACGCCCAGCTTGACGGCGACGGCGACGAGCACCGGGCCATGGT
>JAUHVS010000556.1 GCA_030424955.1 bacterium
CTGCCCGGCACCGCCATGCGCACCGGCCCGGGCATCACGATGGTCAGGCGCTTGTCGAAGTACACCGGGACCAGCCGGGCCGCGCCGGTGGCGTCGCCGTCAGCGGTGAAGGTCAGCGCCCGCGCAGAGGCCGCGGCCGGGGCGTCCGGCGGCGCCGCCCAGCCAGCGCCTGACAGCCCGTACATGAGGAGCGCGGCGGCCCACAGCGCGCCGCCGATCGAAGGTGGCGCCGCCCAGCGCCTGCCTGCACCCTGCCCGCTGCCCACGGTTGCCCCCCGCGCCTCGCCCGCCGCCCTCCGAGGCCCGTCCTCAGAGGATCGGCGGCTGCTCGCGATAATACGCCGCGAGCCCCTCCTCGCCCACCCCATCGAGGAACTCGGCGAAGGTGGCCTGCAGCTTCGCGGCCCGCCCCGTCGCCCCCAGCCCCTGCAGGTAGCGGGACAGCGCCTCGTAGAAGCCCCGGACCTCGGGCAGCCGCGCGTGGTCGAACCCCGCGCTGGGGTCGTACTGCAGGTGCTCGTCGAACAGGTAGAACAGCTCGTTGACGTTGCCCAGCCCGAAGGCCAGCCCCCGGCTCTCCTCGCGCGCCAGCAGGTAGTCATCCCAGGCGCCCAGCCCGAGCAGATCGTCGAAGAGCTCGTGGCTCTCCTCGAAGAGTCGGTGGTAGTTGCCCACCTCGCGGTTGATGGCGCCGGCGGTGCGCACGGCCTCCAGCGACCGCTGCAGCCAGTCGTTGTAGCCGGCCTCAGTGGTAGCCTGGTCGGCCCGCCGGCGGCACAGCTTGCTGATCTCGACGAAGCACTCGTCCACCCGGGTGGTGCCATCGGGCACCCGCGCGAAGAGCTGCACACAGCGCTCCACCATCTCGATGGCGCGCTCGTCGTCGGCCTCCTGCCGGGCCAGGTTGAGCAGGTGATCGATGCGCAGCTCGAGCCCCAGCGGATCGACGCCCGGCGTGCGGTCCTCGAGGGTGCGGAAGCGCTCGCGCAGCATGCGGTAGCGGCCCAGATCCCCCTGGCGGCGGTACACGTCCCGCAGGAACTCCGCCACGGTCTGCATGTTCTGCACGTCGCCCACCTGGTCGTACAGGCGCAGCGCGTGCTCGAAGTGGCGCAGGGGCGCCTCGATGGGCCCCGACTGCTCCATCAGCAGCTCCCCCAGCCGCAGGTGCGCGAAGGCGAGCTGCTCGGGGGTCAGGGCGTCGCCATGGGCCGCGACCGCCGCCTCGATGTCGGCGATGGCCGCGGGCGCCGTCGGCGTGTCGGCCGTGGGCCGCGCCGCCACCAGGGCCAGCGTGATCAGCCCGTAGTGATCCCCGAGCCGCCCGTAGGCCTCGGCGGCCTGGGCCAGGTGGTGCGCGCGCTGCGCCTCCAGCCCGGGCAGCTCGCGATCCAGCGCCTCATACAGCGTGTCGGCCAGCACCTGATCGAGGCCCAGGGTCTGCGCAAGCATCAGCACCCGGTCCGTCAGCGCCTCCAGCTGCTCGATGTCGAAGAAGCCGCGGGCCAGCAGCTCATCCAGCTCCACCAGCCGGATCGGCCGGTCGGCGCCGTGGGCCGGCCACCAGCGCTGCAGCAGCTCCCCGAAGCGCTCGCGCACGTCGTAGATGAGCGACAGCATCACCGTCAGCACCCGCAGGTGCGTGAGCGGCGCCTCGGCGCCCTCAGCCAGCACCTCGGCCCGGGTGAGCAGATCGACCGGCCTCGCCATGCGGTCGCGCAGCGGCGGCAGCGGGGGGCCCTCGGCCTCGCCAAACAGATCCGGCGGGAAGAACTCGCCGCTCAGGCTGTCGAAGTGGGCGTCCACCTGCAGCGTCACCAGATCGGCGGCGTAGTGGGCCAGCAGCTCGGCCAGGTAGGGCTGCTCGCCGCGGATCCCCGCCTCCTCGATGGCCTCGGCCAGCAGGGCGTCCGCGCGCTCGGTGCCGTCGGCCTCCAGCGCCGCCGCCAGCCGGTCCACCCGGGCCTTGATGCCCTCCTTGTGGGCCGACAGCCGCTGCAGGGCGTCGAGCACCGCCGGGTAGATGCGATCGTGCAGCCCCACCCACTCGTAGCGGCCCACGGCCTCGCCCAGCCAGGCGTACACCCGGATCGCGTCTGCGGGGGCGGCCCCGTCCAGGGCCCGCAGGAGCGCCGCGAGGCTCTCACGCCCGGCGTTGTGATCCCCGCTGGCGTAGCTGATCTCGACCTGCACCCGCAGCGCCTCCAGGCGCACGCGCTGCGCGTCCAGCGGCAGGTGCCGGGCCATGGCCACCGCCATGCTGATCAGGCGCAGCGCCTCCGAGAAGCTCCCCGACAGGTCGCGGAAGCGCGCGCGGGCCGTGAGCAGGCGCACCTCGATGGCCAGCGGCGTGGGATCGACGCCCTCGGCCGACGCCCCCAGCGCCAGCGACAGCTGCGCCTCGGCCTCGGCCAGGTCGTGCTGGATCGCGTGCCGGCGCTCCCGGTCCACCCGGGCGCCGTAGCGGGCCGCCTGGGCCAGCGACGCGGTGACCTGCTCGAAGAGCTGCTCCACCCGCCGGGTGGCGGCCTCGGCCGACGCCGCGTGATCGCCCGCCTCGGCGAAGTGCCACGCCGCCTGCCAGAGCTTGTCGAGGCGCTCGCGGACCCGGCGGTCCCGCTGCTGGTTGTCGGACCAGGTCTCGGTCAGATCCGCCGCGGGGGCCTGCCCGTCGTCACCCACCTGCGCCAGCAGCGCCCGCGCGACCCGCCGGTGCAGGCGCGCGCGCCCCTCGGCGTCCAGGGCCTGCGCCTCGGCGGCGGCCAGGGTGCTCGACACAAACCGCCACCGCGCGCCCATGCGGTAGACGAACCCCGTCGCCGCCACGGCGGCCAGCCGCTCCTCGGCGGCCGGGGCGGGCACCCCCCAGATCTGCGCCATCAGCTCGGTCTCGACGGTGGGCCCGGCGACGGCCGCGTCGCGCAGATCGGCCGCCACGCTGGCGGCCATGGCCGGCCGCTCACCCCGGGCCAGCGCCCGCAGCCCCTGCACGTCGGCGCGGCGGCCGTGGGCCGTGGCGTCGGGCACCTCCAGGGCGACGCGGGCGAGCTGATCGAGCACCCGCGGGCTGCCGTGGGCCTGCGCGGCGAGCTGATCGATGAGCGCGGCGTCCGGGGCGGCGAGGCCGGCCAGCCGGTGCCGCGCGCGCTCGGCCAGGGCCGCCACCGGCCAGGGCCCGACGGGCGTCACCGCCACCCCCGCCGGCGACCACTCGGGCGCCTCGGCGCCCAGGGGGCACGCGCTCACCGCGACCACCAGCAGCCGCACCGCCGGCTCGCGGGCGAGCCCCTCGGCCAGCGCCGTCAGCAGGGCGCGATCCCGCGGGCCGGCGTGGTGCACGTCGTCGAGGGCCAGCAACACCGGGTGGTTGCGGGCCACGTGCAGCAGCAGATCCGCGTGCACCTGACAGGGCGCGACGCCCGCGGCGTCCCCGGGCAGCGCCGCGACCTGCCGGACGGCGTGCAGGAAGTCGGCCCCGGGGAGCAGCCACGGCACGCCGGGCTCATCCTCGGCCCCGCCGATGGCCCGCACGCCCTCGGCGATGCGCACCACCAGCGCCTCCAGCAGGCCCCGGTCGCCGCCGGCGAGCTGCTCCCGCGCGCCGAAGCCGGCGCGCACCACCGCGCCGCGGGCGGACGGCCCGCCCACCCGCTCCTCCAGCCCATCGAGGATCCCCGACTTGCCAGCGCCAAAGGGGCCGACCAGGTGCATGACCTGTCCGTGACCCGCCCGCGCCTCCGCCCATGCCGTCGCGAGGCGCTCTGGCCAGCTGTCCATGTCTACGGTGCCTTCTCGATCGCTACGACGCAGCGAAAGCCCAGATCGTTGGAGACGGTGTCGGCCGCGAGGATCTCTCGGCGGGTCACCCGGGCCTCGACGCCCAGGCCGCGCCAGCCGCCACCTGCGACGATGACCTGGCGACCGTCGCCGCTGGCGGTCCACTCGCGCACGTTCGCGCCCATGTTCTCGGCGCCGAAGGGGCTCGCGCCGCGCTCCGCGAACACGCCCACGGGGCCGGCGTACTTGTGGCCATCGGCGCGCCCGGGCCCCACGCCGCGCTTGCTGGGCGCCCCGTAGTTCGCCTTATGGGCGTCGCCCTCGAGGGCCGGGCTGTCGCCCCACGGGTAGGTGCGGGCGTCATCGCCGCGGGCCGCGCGCAGCCACTCGTCGGCGGTGGGCAGCCGCCCGCCCCGCCAGGCGCACAGGCCCTCGGCCATCTTGCGGGTCACCCCTGTGGCCGGCTGCTCGTCCAGGTCCCACTTCAGGCGCATGGACCCGCACACGCGGGCCGCGCGGCACTTCGCCCACTGGGCCTGCGACACCTCGGTGCGGTCGATGAAGAACGCCGGCAGGGTCACTGGGGCGCCCTCGGCCTCGCCCGCGAAGGCCTTCGCCTCGCAGTAGGTGGCCTTGAGATCGTTGCGATCCCCCACCTCGGCCGCGCACTGCGCCCCCAAGCGCGCGATGGCCTCGGCCGACAGGCCCGTGCGCACCGCGCCGGCCGGCACCAGCACCATGCCCTCGGGCGCCGACG
>JAUHVS010000557.1 GCA_030424955.1 bacterium
GCCGGCGGCGAGGGCGTTGAAGCGGGGCAGGGCGGCCACCGCCTGCGCGCGGAGTTGGCGCTCGGGGCGCCCCCGCCGGGGCCGGCCGAGGGCGTCGCCCAGCGGGCCGAGCTGTCCGAAGCGGTCGTTGCCCCAGCACCACTGGGCGCCGTCGGCGTCGAGGGCGCAGGTGTGCACCTCGCCCGCCGCCACCTGCCGGACCCGCCACGGCGGGCCGCTCGCCGGGGGCGGCAGCACCGATGGCGTGGGGCGGCGGGCGGGATCGAGGGTGAGGGCGCAGCGCACGCCCACGCCGTGGTCGCGGCGGTCGGGGTGGCGGCTGGCGCGGAAGCTCGCGCGGTCGTTCCTCACATGCCCCTCGAGGCCGCGCACGGTCTTGCGGGTGGCCTCGGGCAGGCCGGCTGGATCGCGCGCGGTCAGGCGCCCGTAGCCCTCGGGATCATACCAGTCGGCCACCCACTGCTTGGCGACGCCCATCAGCCCGCGCACGCCCTCGGGGCTGGTGGGCCGGCGCCCGGGGCCGACGGTCGTGCGGCCGTCCGGCCCTTGGGCGGCGCGGGTCCACTCGGCCTCGGTGGGCAGCCGCCGGCCGCGCCAGGCGCACACGGCCTCGGCGTCGGCGAAGGTGAGGTCGGTCATGGGCACGTCGGGGGTGCGCTCGGGGGCGTAGAACAGCGGCGGCGGGGTGCACGCCTTGGCGTTGACGCAGGCCAGGTACTGGCCCTTGGTGACCAGGTCGCGGTCGATGGCGAAGGCCGACAGCTGCACCCGGCGGGGCGGCTGCTCGTCGTCGTCACACACGGGCAGCTTGCCCTCGCAGCCCACGAGCACCGGGCCGGCGGGGAAGGCCACCATGTCCTCGGGCACGGGCACGGGCGCGGCGTGGGCCCCGGCCCCCAGCCCCAGGGCGGCGCAGAGCGCGGCGGGCCACAGCAGGGCGCGGCGGAGCGACGGGCTCACGGCGCGAGGCTCAGGGTCAGCCGGCCGAACACGCCCAGCAGCGCCACCTGGCGGTCCAGGCCGCCCGACAGCAGCCGCAGGTGGCCCACGTCGGCGGGCACCTGGCCCCAGGTGGGGTCGACGCTCAGCCAGCCCTCGGCGGTGTGCACCTCGTTCCACGCGTGATAGCCGAACACGCCGTCCTGGTAGACCAGGCCCACGGCGATGCGGGTGGGCACCCCCAGGCTGCGGGCGAGGGCGGCGAAGAGGGTCGCGTGCTCGTTGCAGTCGCCCACCCGGGTCTTCAGCGTCTCCAGCGCGCTGGGCACGCCGGGCACGAGCTGCTGGGTGAGGTTGGCCTGCAGCCAGGCCACCAGCCGGTGGGTGATGGCCACGGTGTCGCGGGCGTCGCCGGCGGCGGCGCGGGCGGCGGCGCGGATCTCGGGGTGGTCGACCTGGATCAGCGGCTCGGCGGCCAGGCTCCCCTCGGGGGCGGACCGCACGGGCGCGGGCACCCCGGTGCCGATGGGCTCGCGCACGATGGTCAGCCGGTCGCCGTCGAGGCGCTGGCGGCGGTCGGTGATCTGGAACTCGCCCAGGTCGATCCCGCGGGCGGTGAGGGCCAGCCGCGGCCGGTCGCCCACCCGGCGGGGCAGCCCGGCGACGGGGATCAGGGTGGCCCGCATCAGGTCGGGGCGGGCCCGGCCGCTGCGCACCTCGGTCAGCCCCCAGCGGGCCTGGGCCTCGCTCTCGCGCTCGGCGGTCAGCCCCATGCCCAGCTCCTGGCGCAGCAGCTCGCCGTGGTCGTTGATCCAGCCCGCCAGCTCCAGGCCCGACACCCGCTGGGCCAGCCGCCAGGCCGACACCTCGCGGCCCATGATCACCAGGGTCTCGCGGCGCACGATGGTGATCTCGACGGGCTGATCGCGCTGGGTGAGGGGGTCGAAGGTGTGGAAGGTGAAGCGCTGCCCCGGGGCCAGCGCCTTGCGGCTGAGCATGGGGCCCAGGTTGGCCCGCAGCACGGGCGGGTGGGCCAGGTCGATGCGGCGGGTGCTGGTGTGGCCGCCGGTGTCGAGGGTCAGCGCGATGGCCCGGCCGTCGACGGCGCCGTGGCCCACGAGCTTCCCGGGGCCGGCGGCCAGCGAGAAGTCGAAGCGGTCCAGCACCAGGTCGGCGTCGAGCTGGGCGTCGACGGTGAGATCGATGCGCTGCTGGGTGCCCAGGGCGGCGAACTGCAGGCGGGTGGTCAGCGCGTAGCGGTAGCCGCCCCCGGGCCGCGCCGACTTCTCCAGGTGCATCAGCCCCACCCGCTCGCCCTTGAAGTGCAGGCCCATCCACTCCGAGCCCAGCTGTACCTCGGCGCCGGGCGCGGCCGGATCGCTCTCGGGGGCGGCCTGCCGGGGGCCGTCGCTCAAATGCAGGGTGAGGGCCGCCGCGAAGGCGATCACGCAGCCCAGCCCGATCAGGTCCCAACGGGTCATCGCGTCACCATACCGTGCTATCGTCCATCGCGGAGGTCAGCATGGACGCCGTGAGCCACTTCGCCGAGCGGTACAGCGAGGCGCGCACCCACTTCCTCGAGGCCGCCCGCGACAACGCCGCGCCGCTGGTCGAGCACCACCCGCACCCGCTGGTGGGCCCAGCGGGCGAGGCCCTGGCCACCGAGGTCGTGCGCTTCGGCCCGGCCGACGCCCCCGCGGTGCTGCTCATCAACTCCGCCACCCACGGCATCGAGGGGTTCTGCGGCTCGGGCTGCCAGGTCGCCCTGATGCGCGACGAGGTGGTGGTGCAGCCGCCCCCCGGGGTGGCGGTGCTGCTGGTGCACGCGCTGAACCCCCACGGCTTCGCCTGGGGCCGGCGGGTGACCGAGGAGGGCGTCGATCTCAACCGCAACTTCGCCGCCTTCGACGGGCCCCTGCCCGCCAACCCCGGCTACGCCGACATCGCCGCCTGGGTGGTGCCCGAGGACTGGCACGGGCCGGGGGGCGAGGCCGCCGAGGCGGCCATCGCGGCCTACATCGAGGCCCACGGCCACGGGGCGTGGCAGGCCGCGCTGACCGGCGGGCAGTACACCCACCCCGAGGGGCTGTTCTACGGCGGCGCCGCGCCCACCTGGTCCCGCGAGACCCTCGAGCGGGTCCTGGCCGACCACGTCGGCCACGCCCAGCGGGTGGGGTTCATCGATCTGCACACCGGCTTGGGCCCCACCGGCTACGGCGAGCCCATCTTCCCAGGCGCGCCCGAGGATCCGGCCCTGGCCCGGGCCCGGGCCTGGTATGGCGCCGACGTGACCTGCCCCGGCGAGGGCACCAGCACCTCGGCGCCGGTGCAGGGCACGCTGTACGACGGCCTGCGGCGGGCGCTGCCCGAGGCGGAGCACACGCCCATCGCCCTGGAGTTCGGCACCGTGCCGCTGGACGAGATGCTGCTGGCCGTGCGCGGCGACCACTGGGTACACCGGTATGGCGGCCTGAACCACGCGCCGGGCATCGCCCTGAAGGCGCGCATGCGGGCGGCCTTCTATGTCGAGACCGACGCCTGGAAGCGCGCGGTGGTGGATCGCAGCCACGCCATCGTGCGCCGCGCGCTGGCCGCCCTGGCGGCCGGCTGATCAGGGCGCCGTGGGCACAGCCCGGCCCCGTGGTGGCTCTCTCCTCGCCCGCCCCGCGCGGGCGGACCGAGTGAGGCTCGCATGCACATCCTGATGGGTATCGTCATCGGCGCCGCCGCCGGCTTCGGCTACCACAAGCTCGTGGGCTGCCGCACCGGCGCCTGCGCCATCACCGCCAACCCCCGGGTGGCGACCCTGTACGGGGCGGTGATGGGCCTGCTGTTCACCTACGGCCAGCGGTAGGGCGCCGGCCACGGCGGCTGCTATGGTGCGCCCCTGCCCGCCCGTGAGGCGGTGAGAGGAGCCCCCCATGCGCCGTGCCCCCCTGCGTCGAGCCCTGTCCGTCGGCCTCTGCCTGGCCGTGGGCGCCCTCGCCGCCTGCGACGATGACTCGACCGAGGCCGCAGCCGACGCCGCCGCGCCCCTGGACGCCGCGGCGCCCGCGCTGTCGGTGGTGGACGGCCCCAGCGCCGCGCCCGCCGCCCAGCCGCTGGCGCTGGCCCTGCAGGGGGTGCCCGGCGAGGCCTACACGCTCCTGGTCACCCGGGGCGGCGGGGCGGTGGCCCAGGCCCAGGTCGTGGCCGACGCCGAGGGCCGCGTCACCGCTGAGTGGACCCTGGGCCGCGCCCCCGTCGACAACGCCCTGCAGGTGACCTCGGTGGCCGATCCCAGCCTCAGCGTGACCCACACCCTGCGCGCCACCCTCGACACGCCGTGGCCCACCGAGGCCTTCGCCGACGTCAACGGCTGGCTCGAGGGCGAGGGCATCGACACCTCGACCGAGGATCTGAGCTTCCGGGACGGCGCCCTGCTCATGGGCGTGGCCGAGGGCGTCATCTCGGTGGGCGTGGACGGGCAGGTGGCGCGGCTGCCGCTCACCGGCGAGCCCATCACCCGCATCTGGGGCTTCGCGGTGGACGCCGAGGGCGCGCTGTGGGGTGTGGACGCCGGCAACAGCCGGCTGGTGCGCATCGGGC
>JAUHVS010000558.1 GCA_030424955.1 bacterium
GATCCACTCGGTGCTGCGGCCGCCCGCCAGCGGGCCCCAGAAGTGGGGGAAGGGGAAGGGCCCCAGCGCGGCCTTCGCGCGGCCGTGCAGGCTCGCCGGCTCGGTGTAGAAGTCGAAGGTCTTGCGCCCGCTCGCCCAGTAGCTGGGCCGCTCGATGACCTTCAGATCGGCGCTGGAGTGGGCCGCGTGCCGCCAGAACAGCGAGGCGGAGGTGGCCCCGGGCGCCCGGGCCCGCAGGGTGTCGAAGATCAGCGGCGCCTCGATGAGCCCCGCCGACCGGTTCCAGTTGAACACCTTGCCGTGGGCCCGCTCGTACCAGCCGTTGCCCACCACGCCGTGGGCGCTGGGGGGCTGGCCGGTGATCATCGAGATCTGCGCGGGGCAGGTCAGCGCGCCCAGCGGGGGCACCAGGGGTGTCAGGGCGCCGCGGGCCGCCAGGGCGGCCAGGTGGGGCGTGTCGGCCCCGATCTGGCTGGGGCTGAGGGCGGCGAGATCGAGCAGCAGCAGGCGTCGCGTCATGGGTCGGATCGAAGCACGCCCGGCGGGTGGCGGCAATGGGCAGGGTTGCGGGCGGGTCGGCCTGCTATGGTGCGCGCCGTCTGATCTGGAGGTTGGCCGTGCATCACTGGCGCCTGTCCCTCGCCCCGCGCGCGCTGCAGCGCGCCGTGCCCCTCGCGGCCGCGCTGCTGTGGCTGTCCCTGGCTGCGCTGGCCGCCGGCTGCGATGACGCCCCGGCGGATCCGGTGGCGGACGCCGCCGTCGCCCCCGACGCGACGGGGCTGCCTCCTGCCGCGGCGGCGGCCCTGCGGCTGGCCTTCCCGGCGGGCGTCGACGAGGTGGTCTGCAACGGCCGCGCCCTGGCCTGCGTGGCGGGCGGCGCGGGCTGCACCGTCGATCTCGACGCCCAGGCCCAGGGCTGGGGCGAGCAGGTCATCGTGTGCCAGGGCGTCACCGGCGCGCCGCTGTTTGCCCCCATGATCCCGCTGGTGTTCAAGGACGGGCTGCCCATCTGGGCGCCCAACCTGGACGCCGCCGGCGGCGTGCGCGCGTCGGCGCAGACCACCGCGCTGGCCACGGCCTTCCTGTCGCCCTACCTCACGGCGCTGTACCCCGAGACCGCCCGGGCGCTGCTGGCGCAGACCGCGCAGTCGCCCTACCTGGACGCGCTCATCGGGGCCATCGACGCCCAGGACGACGCCGCCGCCGCCGCGGCCCTGCCGCCGGTGGTCACCGACGTGCTGGGCCAGATCGCGCTCACCCAGGGGCTGACCAGCGCCACCCGGTCCTTCGGCATGGATCACATCGAGGTCGCGCAGACCAGCGGGTACGTCACCTTCGACAGCCGGCTGGGCACCCCCGTCGACCACATCTGTGTGCTGTCGGCGCTGCCGGCCTGTGCCCTCGACAGCGAGGCTGCCCTCGGCGCGGTGCAGGCGAGCGACGCCTTCGAGGCCGAAGAGATCGGCCACGCCTACGTGCCGGCCAAGAGCTACTTCGACGTGGGCGCCGTGGCCAAGGTGGCCCTGGGCCAGCTCTTCGGCGACCTCGTGCCCGGCCCCGATCTCGAGGCCTTCCGCCTGACCCCCGGCCGGGTGCACGACGTCCAGTGCTACAGCGGCGCCATCGGCCTGGCCGACGAGGCCGACGCCCGCCAGGACGCGGTGCTCATCGCCGCCCAGCCCCGGGCCCGCTACTACGTCAACTACGCCCGGGTCGCGAACCTGGTGTCCCTGGCGGCCGACGGCCTGCGTCTGCTCGTGGACTTCGACGCCTTCGGTGACAGCGACGATCTGCCCCGCGCGGTGTCGGCCTGCACCACCGAGGCCTTGGGGCCGGCGCTGGCCGTGGCCGACGACCTGTCCCGCGAGGCCGTGTTCGACCTGCTCAAGACCATCCAGATCTGCGCGGTGAAGCAGCTGGGCATCGCCGTGGCCCGCCGCGGCGTGTCGGTGGTGGCCGAGTGGGTGTTCAACATCGCCATCGGCGGCGGCGGCACCTTCGGGCGCGTGACCCGCGCGGGCATGGTGCTCGATCGGGTGGTGGGGCTGGTGTTCACCATGTCGCCCATCGAGCGGCTGCTGCTGGCCCACGCCGTGGACTTCGAGGCCTGCGCGCCCTGCGAGGACGCCTGCCGCGCCCCCGGCGTGCGGCGCTGCGCCGACGGCGATCACCTGCAGTCCTGCGCCCCCGGCGCGGGCGCCGACGCCTGCCTCGAGTGGGGCCCGCCGACGCCCTGTGGCGCGGGCGCGGTGTGCGACGGCGAGGGCGTGTGCCTGCCTTGCGGCGGCGCGGGCGAGCTGTGCTGCGCGGGGGACACCTGCGAGAGCGGCCACGGCTGCGAGCAGGGGATCTGCGTGGTGGGCTGCCGCGAGGAGTGCCCGGCGCAGGGCGTGGGCGAGTGCCTGGGCGGCGCCGAGTGGCGGGCCTGCGGGCAGCACGACGACGATCCCTGCCTGGAGTGGGGGCCGGCGGCGCTGTGCCCGGCGGGCGAGGTGTGCGAGGTGGGCGGCTGCGGGCCGCCGTCGTGCCAGGACGAGTGCGAGGCGGACGCCCAGCGCTGCAGCGCCGACGGCCGCGGCCTCGAGCAGTGCGGCCAGTGCGACGGCGACGGCTGCCGCGAGTGGTGCCCGGGCGAGGCCTGCGACGCCGACTTCGTGTGCGCCGAGGGCGCCTGCGCCTGCGACGAGCCCGACGGGGACGTCACCGACGCGTACCCCGGGGAGGCGCTGGCGGGGGTGGACGACAGCGGCGAGGCCCTGGAGGTCGAGGCCCGGCTGTGGCCCGAGGGCGACATCGACGTGTGGGCCTATTACGTCGAGGACGCCCTGGGCAACACCCTGCGGCCCCGCGCCGAGGTCACCGGCCTGGACCCCGCGCTGCGCTACGATCTGTGCATCGCCTACGCGTGCGATCCCATGGCGAACGGCGGCGAGGCCACCCAGGTGTCGTGCGGCGACGCCGTGCGCACCACCCGCGACGGCCTGCCCACCTGCTGCCTGCTCAACCAGGCGGGGGATCAGGCCGTCGACATCGACATCGACTGCACCTTCCAGGGGCTGCGCGACGACTCGGGCACGGCGGTGGTCTACCTGGAGGCCACCGCCGGCGACCAGTGCACGCGCCCGGCCCGGGTGACCCTCACCGGCGGCCTCGACTGACCCGCCCCGCGCGGGCCGCCCAGCCGCCGCCCGCGCCCCACCCCCTGACCAGCGATCACCCGCCGCGCGCCCCCCCGGGGCGGGTGCGATTGGCTCCCCTGCGCAGGCTGCGGGCCGACGGCGCCGATAGCGCGTTGACTTCGCTGTTCAGGAGCCTCCCATGGCTGCGGTCCCGCCCATCGAGTTCACGCTGAACGGCCAGACGACGCAGGTCACGCCCGGCGAGG
Organism: bacterium; assembly: GCA_030424955.1. Classification (GTDB taxonomy): domain Bacteria; phylum Myxococcota_A; class Bradymonadia; order UBA7976; family UBA1532; genus JACKDL01. Next base: position 3,386 of record JAUHVS010000558.1, read on the forward strand.
GCGAGTCCCTGCTCGAGACGCTGCGCACCCGCTGCGGCGTGCGCTCCACCAAGGACGGCTGCCAGCCCCAGGGCCAGTGCGGCTGCTGCCTGGCGCTCGTGGACGGCCGGCCCAAGGTCACCTGCGCCACCAAGGCCAGCCAGGCGCAGGGCAAGTCCATCGTGACCCTCGAGGGCATCGACGCCCGCACCCGCGAGGCCTTCTCGCGGGCCTTCGCGGCCACCGCGGCGCTGCAGTGCGGCTTCTGCATCCCCGGCATCGTCGTGCGCGGCGCGGCCCTGGTGCAGAAGGACCCCGAGCCGAGCCGGGCGGCCATCGCCAAGGCCATCGACGGCCACCTGTGCCGCTGCACGGGCTACGTGAAGATCATCGACGCCATCCAGCTCGCGGCCCACAGCCTGCGCACCGACACCCCCATCGACCTGGAGGACGACGGCCGCGTGGGCGCCCGGCTCACCCGCTGGAAGGCCGAGGCCATGACCCTGGGCGAGCGGCCCTACGTCGACGACATGGTGCTGCCCGGCATGCTCCACGGCGCCGTGGTGATGACCGACGACGCCCGCGCCCTGATCACCGGGATCGACACCTCGGCGGCCGAGGCCCTGCCCGGCGTGGTGCGGGTCGCGACGGCGGCCGACGTGCCGGGCGAGCGCTGGTACGGCCTGATGTACAACGACTGGCCCGGGATCGTGGCGGTGGGGGAAGAGACCCGCTGCGTCGGCGACGTGCTGGCCGTGGTGGTGGCTGAAGACGAGGCCACCGCCCGCGCCGCTGCGGCGCTGGTGGTGGTGTCGGCCGAGCCGCTGCCCCCCGTGCTGGACCCCGAGGCCGCGCTGGCGCCCGACGCCCCGCAGGTCAACCCGGTGCACAGCAACCTGATGGCGGACGTGCGCTTCGCCCGCGGCGACGTGGACGCGGCCCTGGCCGCCAGCGCCCACGTGGTCCACGGCACCTGGCAGACCCAGCGCATCGAGCACCTGTTCCTGGAGCCCGAGTCGGCCGTCGCCGCCCCCCGCGACGATGGCCGGCTGCACCTGTGGAGCCAGGGGCAGGGCGTCTTTGACGACCGCCGGCAGTGCGCGGCCTTCCTGGGCGTGCCCGAGGACCAGATCTTCGCTGAGCTGGTGCCCAACGGTGGCG
>JAUHVS010000559.1 GCA_030424955.1 bacterium
CTGTAGGATGCGCTTGGTGTGCGGGAACTCGCAGAGCTGAAACAGGTTCGTGCCCACAAACACGGTGTCGAAGCGCCGGCCCTCGGCCACGAAGCGCCGCACCTCGGCCCAGGTGCAGCCCTGGTGACACCCGTTGATGTGCGCGTCGAGGACGTCCTCACCCCGCTCGCCCAGCTGCCGCGCCAGCCAGGCCGAGGGCAGCCAGTCCTTGCTGGTCGACGAGCCGAAGATGGCGATCTTGGCGTTGGGTCGCCCCGCCCAGCGGGTGCGGGAGTTGCGCACGGAGTTGCGCTCCCAGCCGATCTGCCGACCGTCGCTGATCAGGTGGTCGACGCCCAACACGGCGGCGGCCGCCAGGCCCAGCGACAGGGCGAGGGTCAGGCGGGCCCTCACGGGGCGGCCTCGGGGCCGAAGTCCCCTTCGGGCAGGCGGACCGGTGCTCGGTCGGATCCCCGATCGCGCCACAGGCTGAACTCGCCCTGGTCGGCCTTGAGCCAGGTGCGCTGCGCCACCCAGTCCCCCAATACGAAGTACGCGGCGTCCCGCCCGGCGTGGTGGGCGCGGTGATGCACGGCGCGGTGATAGTGCCCCATGACGAGCACGTCCACCCCCTCGGCGACCCGGGCGGGGAAGTAGCGCTCGATGAGGGCCGCGGGCAGGGGCTGGTCGTACTCCGAGGGCTGGGCGCTGTGCCCCCCGGCGTAGCCGCGGCTCAGGGCCCAGGCCAGGTCGGGGTGCACCCGCCGGGCTGCGGCGCGGGCCCAGGGGTGGCGGGCGAGGCGGCAGACCGCCCGGCGCGACCAGCCCCGGGGATCCACCGTGTCGCCGTGCTCGAGCCGCACCGTGCGCCCCTGGATGGTGGTCACCAGGGGGCCCTCGTGGACCTCGATGCCAAGCTGGGCGGGCAGGGGGCCCGGATCGGGGTCGTGGTTGCCGCTGAACAGCACCACCCGGGTCCCGGCGTCCACCAGATCGGCCAGCGCGCGCAGCAGCGCGAACTGCGCGGTGAACATCGCGGCGCCATAGCCCAGCCAGAAGTCGAACACGTCGCCCACCAGGTACAGCGCCTCGGCCTCGCCCCGGCGGGCGTGCAGGAAGCGCAGCACCGCTGCGGTCCGGGCGTCGCTGAGGTGCCGAACGTGCAGGTCGCTGACGAAGTAGACCGGCCCGCTCACCGACCGCTGACGCCCTTCTGCGCGTCGCGCAGCCCGCGGTGACCCCGCGCGCTCTGGGGGAGCAGCTTGAGGCCCGCCTCGAAGGCGTCGACGGCGCTCCGGGCGTTCTGCTCGGCGCAGCCGCGGGCCTCGCTGGCGGCGTCCGACTGACCCGCGCGGGCGTAGGCGCTGGCCAGCGCGGTGCACCGGCTCCTGATGCGCAGGTGGCGCTCGCCCAGGTCGAAGCGGCGCTCGCCGTCCGTGGTCTGCTGGTTCACCGCCCGGCGCTCGGCCTCCAGGGCCGCCTCCTGCCGCGCACGGGAGGTCTGGTACGCGGCGAGGGCCTCGGCGTCGCGGCCGTCCCGCGCGAGCAGCTGACCCAGCTGGTAGAACCGCGCCGGCCCGTCGGTGGCGGCGTTGGCCTGCTGGTAGCGGAGGATGGCCTCGGCGACCTCGCCGCGGCGCTTCAGGTCGCCCCCCCACAGCCGGTAGTAGTCGTACTCGGCGCCCGTGGCGCGCAGGGAGAACAGCATCAGGCCCGCCAGCCCCACCTGGGCCGCCACCACCCAGACCAGGCTTCGCCCGGGCCGCGCCCACCACACGCCAGCGGCGCTCGCGGCGCCCACCAGCGCGGTCAGCACCGGGGTGCCCTCCACCCGCACTTGCGCCGCGATGGCCGCGGCGCCCGCGCCGGCGAGTGCGGCGAGCCCACCGCGCACGGCCAGGGAGGCGGCGGTCGGGCCACGCAGGGGCTTGAGCCGCGCGAAGATCCAGCCAGCGGCCGCCTGCACCCGCGCCTCGCCCCAGCCCCAGATGGGCGGGGGCGTCAGCAGCACGCCCAGCAGGGCGATCATGTAGTAGCTGAAGTACTCGATATCGAACTCGATGAACTCCACGAACACGTGGAACCACGGGATCACGAGCAGGCCGAGCCACCACAGCCGGCGGATCTGCACCACGATTGCCGCGAAGTACTGGCCCAGCATCACGCCGACGGCCATCACCGGGAACACGTTGCTCTCGTCCAGCCCGAAGCGCGCCCCGAGGGCCAGCACGTCGGCGCGCAGCGCGGGCTTGGCCACGATCTGTTCGAGGGTCGTGCCCCCCAACCAGACGGGGTCCGACTTGGTGACGGCGGTCCACAGGTACAGGAAGGTGAGCTGCACGTAGAACGCCCGCAGGGTCCAGTGCTTGACGCTCCGCCCGTCCTCGGTGGTCGGCGCGTCGTCGGGCAGGCACACCAGGATCCCCAGCAGCAGGCAGATGAAGTAGTGGTGCTGGTAGCTGTCGGCCTGCCCCCACACGTACAGCCCGATGTAGATGAACGCCGCCACGGCGGTGGACCGCCGGGTGGCCACGCCGATGGCCGCGCGGGCGGCCATGAAGCCCGCGAACAGCCAGGCCACGCCCACGACGGCGGGGGTGGGCAGCGGCGCGATCCCATCGAGCCACCGGGCCTGGGTGACGTTGAAGCCCCCCGCGCCATACCGGGCCGCGTGGGCCAGGAAGGTGGTCCACAGATCCCACGCGAGCAGCCCCAGCAGGCCCAGCCGCAGCACGGCGATCCGGCTGCGCTCGAGGGCGAACTCATGCCAGAACTGGTCCCAGCGCGCCGTCCAGCCGCTCATGGCGCCGCCCCCTCGCACAGGTTGGTGCCGCGGGCCACCAGGGTGCCGCGGCAGGTCTGCTCGAAGCAGGCGCTGGCGGACTGCTCACCGCAGGCGGCCTTGAAGCAGGCCTGGGGCGCCTGCCCCTCGCACTCTCGGGCGTCGTTGAAGCCGTCGGGGATGCCGTCTCGATCCAGGTCCTGCAGCCCACGCCGGCAGATGCCGCGCTCGGGGCCGTCCGGGGGCGGGCAGGTGAGCTCGGCCTCCAGCACGGCCGGCCGGCCGGCCGCGACCTCGCCGGCGCAGTAGTGCGCTGCGTAGGCCTCCAGCACCTGGAGCCGCGCCCGCTTCAGCAGGTTGATCCACACCACGTGCAGCATGCGGCTGAGCGGCAGCGCGCGCCCATCAGCGCCATACAGCGCGACGTCGCAGCGCACCATGCGGACGGGGGAGAACATGCGCCAGGCGAAGCGCTCGTCGTAGGGCTCATCGCCCAGGTAGTAGCGCAGGGGCATCCCCACGTTGAACGCCAAGAAGGCGACGATCAGCACGTTGCGCATGTCGCTCCTCTCGCCCGGGTGACCGCGCGTAGACGCCGGCAGACTGCAACGGGCCGTCGGCCAATGCAACCCGACCCGGCGGCCCGGGAGGCGCCGAGCCGGGCGCCGCTCACAGGCTGGCGAGGCTCAGGTAGCGGTACACGGTGGTCGGGCTCACGCACAGGGCCCGCGCGGTCTGCCGCACGTTGCCGGCCTGCCGGCGCAGCTCCGCGCGCACCAGCGCCGCCACCCGCTGCTCAAGGGAGCCGGCGGGCGGGGCGTCGTCCGCTGGGGTCACGCTGTCAAAGCACAGCGCCTCGGGCCCGATCTCGCCCACCTCAACCTCGGCGGCGGCGCGGGCCAGCACGTTGCGCAGCTCGCGCACGTTGCCCGGCCACCGGTGGCCAGCGAGGGCTTGCCACGCAGCGGGGGAGAGGCGGCGGGCGACGGCTGGGGCGAGGGCGGCCGCGAGGCCAGGCACGTCCTCGAGCCGCTCGCGGAGCGGCGGCACCCTCAGCACGAGGGCCGCGATGCGGTGGTACAGATCGGCACGGAAGGTGCCTGCGCTCACCGCGCGGGGCAGGTCCCGGTGGGTCGCGCACACGAGCCGCACGTCGACCGCCTCGTCCCGCGCGGCGCCCACGGCGCGCACCCGGCCGGCCTCCAACACCCGCAGCAGCGCCCCCTGTGCGTGCGGGGCCAGCTCGCCCACCTCGTCGAGGAACAGCGTGCCGCCATCCGCGGCGCGCACCAGCCCGGGGCGGGCGCGGGCGCCGGTGAAGGCCCCCGCGGTCGAGCCAAACAGCTCGGCCGAGGCCAGGTCCCTGGGCAGCGCAGCGCAGTTGACGGCGACGAAGGGCCCCGCCGACCGCGCAGACGCGGCGTGGAGCGCGTGGGCGGCGAGCTCTTTGCCCACACCGGTCTCACCGGTCACCAACACGCTGGCGGGCTGACGCCCGAGGGCCCCGGCCCGCCGGCGCAGCGTCCGCATCGCGGCGCTGCCGCCAATCATCGACTCACTGGCCGACCGTGGCTCACCACCTCGGCTGCGGCCCCGCGGCTCCCTCCCATTGAGTGCGCAATGCATGGCATCCTCCCTCGCCTGAGCGCCCTGCGGCGACGACCCGACCGTGGCGTCCCGCACAGAGGGGTAATCGGACGTTCTCGCGACCTGTCACGCTGAAATTTGAAACAACTGTCATTTCAAGAGGTTGGCG
>JAUHVS010000560.1 GCA_030424955.1 bacterium
GGCCCACGTTGCGCAGCACCTGGGGGTGCACCATCCCTGCCCCCAGGACCTCCATCCACGCGCCGTCATCGCGGCGGACGTCCACCTCGACGCTCGGCTCTGTGAACGGGAAGAAGCTGGGGCGGAAGCGCACCTCACGGTCGGGCCCGAAGAGCTTGCGCAGGAACGCGGTCAGCACGGCCTTGAGATCGACCATCGTGACATCACGGTCCACCCACAACCCCTCGATCTGATGGAACATTGGGCTGTGCGTGACGTCAGCGTCGCAGCGGTAGACCTTCCCCGGCGCGATGATGCGGAAGGGCGGCTCGCCCGTCTCCATCACCCGGATCTGGACCGGGCTGGTCTGCGTACGCAGCACCAGCCCGCCCTCCACGAAGAAGGTGTCCTGCATGTCCCGCGCAGGGTGATGCGCCGGCATGTTCAGTCGGTCGAAGTTGTAGCCTTCGGTCTCGACCTCTGGCCCCTCAGCGATGTCGAACCCAAGCTGCGCGAGGATGTCGACGAGGTCGTCCACCATCCGCTGCACCGGGTGCACCGCACCGGCGACGATCTGGCGGCCCGGCAGCGTGACATCCACGCGGCCAGCCGCCAGCGCTGCCTCGAGCGCCTCAGCCTCAAGCCGCGCCTTCACGGCGTCGAACGCCGCCTCAACCGCTGCCTTGCTGTCGTTGATCAAGGCGCCGGCCGCCGGGCGCTCCGAGGGCTGCAGGCGGCCCAGCAGCCGCATCAGGCCACCAAAGGCGCCTTTGCGGCCCAGGAAGCGCGCGCGGGCTGCGGGCAGATCAGCCTGCCGCTGGATGGCGCTCGCCTCTCGGACGGCTTCGTCCTGCAGCGACTGCAGCTGAGTGCGGAGTTCGAGGAGTGGATCGGACACGGGCTGACTCCCTGATGGGGGGCGCCGCGGGTCGACCCTGCGGGGGGGACGGTCATGTGACCGGCCGGCGGGGGCGACCCCCGCGGACGCCTCAGAGGGCGGCGCGAGCCGCGGAGACGACCTCGCCAAAGGCGGCCGGGTCGACCGAAGCGAGCTCCGACAGGACGCGGCGATCAAGCTCGATGCCGGCCCGCTTCAGCCCGTTGATGAACTGGCTGTACGCCATGCCGTGCTCGCGGGTCGCCGCGTTGATGCGGACGATCCACAGCCGCCGGAAGTGGCGCTTTCGTTGACGGCGGTCCCGGTACGCGTACACCAGACCGCGGTGCACGGCCTCGATCGCGCTGCGGAACAGCTTGCTGTGGGCACCGCGGTAGCCCTTGGCCAGCTTGAGAACTCGATTGTGGCGGCGGCGCGCCTTAAAGCCGCGTTTCGCTCTCGGCATCTGACAGCTCCTTCACGACCAAACGCCCCAGTGATCCACCGGTGTCCTGCGCTTGCTCGTCTCGGGTGGCGAGTGACCGACCAGGGTGGTCGGCAGAGGGGGTACGGCTTAGCCGTAGGGCAGCAGCTTGGCCACGAGGACCGAGTCACCCTTGCGCATTTCAGTCGTGCCGCGGAGCTGGCGCTTCCGCTTCTGCGACTTCTTCGTCAAGATGTGACGCTTGTTGGCCTTCGCGCGCTTGATCTTCCCGTTCTTTTTCACCTTGAAGCGCTTGGCGGCTCCACGGTTGGTCTTCATCTTCGGCATGATGCCGCTCCTGAGAAGGCCCAGCACGGGCTATTAAACATGAATGCGCCCGCCAACCTTTTACGATTGACGGGCGCATCCGATGAAGTAGGCACGGGCGGGATTGAACCGCCGACCCCTTCCACGTCAAGGAAGTGCTCTCCCACTGAGCTACGCGCCTGCAGCGGTCCTTCACGGCAGAACCATGAAGCGGCGGGAGAAGTACCAAAGCCGGATAGGCCGGACAATCAAAAAAGCGCCTCGTTGACAGCGCGCCAGGATGGCGGTCCCCTGCCCTCATGCAACGCCCCCTCAGACGACGCGGCCCTGGCCTGCTGACTGAAGCCCTCGCGACGGGCCCCTTTGACTGGTCCAGGCGTGCCCACGACCCACTGTTGCGCGCTCGCGCGGCGTGGCTGCGGGCCTGTGGCCCGATGCTGGCCAGCAAGGCGGAGCCCCTCGGCTTCACAGCAGAGGGCCTGCTGCGGGTGGGGGTGGCCGATCTCGCCTGGCGCGAGGTGTTGTTTGAGGAACGACGTCGCATCACGGGCCGCCTGCGCCGCACGCTGCCCCACTGCACCGGGATCCGCCTCGAGCGCGTCGCGGCGGTGGCCCCTGCACCGCAGCGCCCTCCCCCTGCCGCCGCGCCTGTCAGAGCCGACACGGCCTTCGCCGCCGACTCACCGGCGCTGCGGCAGGCGCTCGACCGGCTTCTGCAAGCCCGCGACCAGAGGCACGCTGAGCGAGAGGTAGACCCATGACCTGGGCCCTTGCTGCCTTGTGGCTGGTGGCGATGACCACCCCCGTCGACTGGTACGCGCTTGGTCAGCGGCTACAGGCGGCGCCAACAGCCGAGGTGGTCGCCAGCGGCGATCTGCGGGTGGGCGACCAGGAGGTGGTCCGGCTGCCCCGCGAAGAGCGCCGGCCGACCGAGGCGTTCCTGGCCGCCTGGCAGCGCGGCCCTGCCACGCCGCCGCAGCTGCACGGCTGGACCCGATCCGGGAGCACCCTGGCGCGCCGCGTGGCCCACGCGACGCTACGCCGGCGCGCAGTCCCTGCCAGTCCTGACCAGATCGAAGGCCTCATCGGTCTGCTGCAGGCCCCGGACTGGACGGACATCGATCGCGCAGAGGCGCTCCGGACGCTGGCCGTGACGGGCGGCGGGGCGGGCCTGGATCGGCTCGCCAGCGTGCTGGAGACCCTGCCGTCCGACGCCTGGCGGGTGCGCGCCGTCGGTGTCTTCCAGACCCGCAAGAGCCCCGCCGTCCTGGCGGCGCTGGCTCGCTGTCACCGCGACCCGGCGCCGATCCTGTCGATGCGCTGTGGCCGCGCCCTGGAGTGGCACCGCGCGCGTCGCTTGCCTTGACACCTGATGGCGCGCGGACCTAATGGTACGTCGGCTCGCGCAATCGCGCGCGGGCAGGCGGATTTCCGTGCTGAAGGAGTCTCCTATCAACGCCCGACGTGCTGCATCCTGCGTGGCCTGGTCACTGGCCCTCTTCACGGGGACCACCGCCTGCGAGAGCGAGACCGCTCAGCCCTTGCCCGCCGACGCGGGCCGCGCCGATCAGGGCGTCACCGCTGACAGCGGCCCCATGGGGGATGCGGGCCCAACGGCCGACGCGGCGCCTCCGATCACCGGTGTCGACGACTTCCCGGGCGGCTGCCGGGCCGACTCGGCGTGCGACGGCGCCCAGTGTACGCTGGGCGTGTGCGTACCCACCCCGCCCTCTGAGCGACCCGCAGAGTATTCCTGCGAAGACGCGCCCCGGCCCGGGACCCAGCCCAACCTGAGCTGCTGGTACACGCCCCCACCGCTGGCGGACGGCCCCGCCCAGGTGCCAGCACGGGGCCTGGTGGAGTTCTTCGGTGAAGGGGACAAGACCATCGGGCTGCGGGTGCGGCTGTACGACTACGGGACCTTCGACCCCAGCGCCTGCCAGACGGCCGGTCAGGGCGAGCGCACGGTCGCGGCCGCCCGTGAGGCGGTCGAGCGCTGCCTGGACACACAACTGGATGACAACCCGGCGACGGCGCCGCTGGCCGACACCGTCAGCGTGGAGTGCGATCCGCCTCAGGCCGACAGCGGCTGCTGGTCGGTAGACGCGCTGCCGACGGGCAAAGCCCTCGTGGCTCGGATCACGGGCGACATCAACGACTGGGTACCGACCTATCAGTACGGGCTGTTCATCAACCCCTGCGAGACCGGCGCCGCGCGCTTCGACTCTGGCGTCTGCCCCGAGACCGTGGTGCCCGACCCGTCCGAGCACGACTGGGCTTGCGACCTCGTCACCGAGGCGTCGCCTTTTCACGGGGCGCAGGCCGATGGCACCTACTGGTTCCGCAACCTCTCGGTCATCAGCCAGCGCACCTGGGACAGCTTCCCGCAGACAGCGGGTGAGGTCCGTATCAACCAGGGCTTTGGCGCGGTGGCCGGGCGGCTCTATGATTGCGACGGCCGGTCCGTGGTCAACGCCACCTTCGGCCTCGCGGTGCCTGGTCGGCGCGACACCTACTTCAATGGGATCGCCGCCGACACCCTCCCGAGCCCGGGCCGGACCACCACCAACCTGCTGGGCACCTACGCCAACCTGAACACGCCGCCCGGCGCCAACGGCATGGTCGCCGTCGCGCGCACCGCCGACGCGGTGCAGGTGGTCGCCTTTGAGCGCTTCTTCTTGCTCCCGGACACGGTCACCATCGTCAACCCAACCGGGCGGCGCCCGGTGCAAGTGGCCCCGCCCTATTGATCGAGCCACGGCCCTCCGACCCACGCCTGGCTGCGTGGGTCCCTGCGCCACCCGCCCTGCGCCCGCTTCGCGGTGGGCAAGCCCCGAATCGAGCCTGATACCCGATGAGCGAACTGCGATTCTCTGACCTCGACCTCTCCGACGAGCTGCTCTCCGC
>JAUHVS010000561.1 GCA_030424955.1 bacterium
GCGAGGGCGTGGTCCCGCTCGAAGATCTGGCGGTACTCCTTCCAGGTGGTGGCGCCGATGCAGCGCACCCGGCCCCGGGCCAGCAGCGGCTTGAGGATCGACGACGCGTCCATCGCGCCGCCGCTCGCCGCGCCCGCGCCGATCAGGGTGTGGATCTCGTCGACGAAGAGGATCGCGGCGTCGCCCAGCGACTCGAGCTGCTTGATCACCGCCTTGAGCCGGTTCTCGAAGTCACCCCGGTAGCGGGTGCCCGCCACCAGCGCGCCCACGTCGAGCATGTAGATCACCGACCCCTTGAGGGCGTCGGGCACGGTGCCCTCGTGGATGGCCAGGGCCAGCCCCTCGACGATGGCGGTCTTGCCCACGCCCGCGTCGCCCACCAGCACGGGGTTGTTCTTGCGGCGCCGGGCCAGGATGTGGATGCCGCGCTCGAGCTCCTTGCCCCGCCCCACCATCGGGTCGATGCGGCCCTCGGCGGCCTCGGCGTTGAGGTTGAGGGTGAAGGCCGCCAGGGCGTCCTTCTTGGTGCCCTCGTCCTCGTCGTCCTCGTCGTCCTCGAGGTCGTCGCTCAGCTCGTCGTCGTCATCGCCGATGGAGAAGTCGAGGGGGTCGTCGTCGCTCACGCCGCCCGTGCCGCGGCTCGCGACCTGCTGCAGGTCGAGCTTCTCGATGCCCGCCTCCTTGAGCAGGTACACCGCGTGGCAGTCGCGCAGGTTGTACATGGCGATGAGCACGTGCACCCCCGCCACCAGGTTGCGCTCCGAGCTCTCGGCGTTGAAGGCCGCGTACTGGATCGCCTCTTGGAAGCCCAGGGACGGCGCCGTGTTGACCGGGCTGCCCTCGGGCACCGAGTCCACGTAGTCCGCCAGGAAGTCCTCGGTGTCGGCGATGAGCCGCTTCACCTTGCCGCCGCAGGCCCGGATCGCCTTCGCGGTGATCTTGTCGAGGAGCAGCCCCAGGAACAGGTGCTCGGTGCCGGCGAACTCATGGCGCCGATGGTGCGCGTTCTCGATCGCGACGTTGATGGCGATCCGCAGCTCTGGGGTGAGTTCCACCATCAGCCTTCATCCTCCTCGCCGCCGCCGTCCTCGGCTTCGACCGTCAGCCGCAGGGGCATCTTCTGCTTGCGGGCCTCGGCCTCGACCTGGGCCTTCTTGGTGGTGGCCAGGTCGTAGGTGTAGACGCCCGCCACGCCCAGCCCCTTGGTGTGGATCTGGAGCATGAGGGTGGTGGCCTCCGCGTGGCCTTTGTGGAAGTAGCGCATGAGCGCCATGATCACGAAGTCACGGGTGGTGTAGTCGTCGTTGTGGAAGATGACCCGGTACATGGGCGGGCGCTTGACCCGCCGCCGGGTCTTGAGATCCGTGGCCTCATCCGATCGCGGGTCGTGCCCGGGGGTCTTCTTGCTCACCTTGACCTCGTCGTGGGGTGCCGGGGGAGTGGATGCCGCAGCGCCCGGCGGAGTCGCCGCCCCGCGCGCCGGGCGTGACCCCGGGGGTGGGGCCGATCCTACTTGTAGGTGGGCGCCGGCGGCCGCACCAGATCGGTCACGAAGTCAAAGGCCGCCGCCGCGATGACGTCGCCGTCGGTGCCCTCAGGCCCGGGCAGCACCGTGCGCAGGGCGATGACGTGGGCGATCTCGCAGCCCAGGATGTCGGCCGCGCGGGCGCGCAGGCCGGGCTCGGCGAACTGGCTGATGAGCCCGAGGTAGGCGTTCACCGCCTGCTTCTCCACCCCGTAGGCGTAGCGCAGGATGCTCAGATCGTCGGGCAGCTCGGGCAGGTTGGTGAGCGACTCCACGAAGGTGGGGGCGTCGCTGCCGCGCTCGACGAGCCGGGCCAGGGCGTCGTCGCGGTGGGCGACGTGGTGCTCGGCGAAGGCCGCCGCCGCCGGCCGCAGCTCGGCGCTCAGCAGCCCCTCGGCCGCCTGGTAGGTGCGCGCCGCGATGTCCTCCATCACGGCCAGGGTCTCGAGCAGCGGCTCGTCGCGGGCGATGGCCACGCCCTCGCAGGCCACCGGCACCTGCGCCTGGGCCTTCTCGCCGCAGCCCGCCAGCCCGAACGCGCTGGTCCCCAGGGCCAGCTCCTTGAGCAGCCGCCGCCGGCTGATGGGCAGGGTCTGCCGCCCGCGGATGATGTTCGCCATCAGAAGGTCCCCACGAGGCCGCTGTGGAGCAGGTGCTCGTCGCTGAACGCGCTGAACTGCCAGTACTCGTAGTTGAGCTTCACCTTCACGCCGGTGGTGGGGATCAGGCTGATCCCCCCCGTGTAGCGCAGGATGTTCGACGACGTGTCGGGGATGGGGCTGTTGATGCGCTGCGGCCCCGCCAGCCGGAAGCCGTCCCAGCGCACCAGCCACTCCAGGTAGCGGTTCAGCGGGCCGTCCACCTGCAGATAGAAGCCCTCGCGCTGGGTGAAGCGGTCGTCCAGCACCTGCCGGTAGCTCTCGGGCCGGTCGGGCACCTCGGTGCGGCGCATGGTCAGCTCGCCGCGCACGTTCACCTGCCCCAGCCGGGTGTACACGTCGACGCCGGCCAGCCAGTACGACAGATCACCGTCGTCGTCGTAGTGGCCGTACAGGGTGCTGGCCCCCACCGAGAACCAGCGCCACAGGGTGCCGGGCAGGTCGAAGAACGACCACGCCAGCCGCCCGCCCACCGAGGGGGTGCGGTTGTTGTCGGCGAAGTACTCGGTGCGGCTGCGGATGAAGTCCAGATCGCCCGCCGCAGCGCTGCCCTTGAGCCCGGCCACCGCGTAGACGCTGTAGGCCAGCTCGTGGATGTCGCCGCGCAGGGTGCCGTACAGCTCCACGCCGTTGTCGGGGTAGGGCTCGGGCACGATGGTGAGGTTGTAGGCGTCGCCGCGCAGCATGCGCCCCATCATGTAGGGCAGGGGCTTGCTGCTGGAGCGGTGGTTGGCCGGATCGTGGCGCAGGTAGAACTCGCCAAAGGGCACCGGGAAGCGGCCGAAGCGCACGTTGAACTGCTCGTCGATGGTCCAGTCCAGGTGCACCTGATCGGCCTGGAAGCCGTGGCAGCCGAAGCAGATCTTGGCGCTCGCGCTGAGGTGCTCGTTGACGTCCACCACGAGCTTCACCGACGCCTCGGCGTTCATGCCGCGCATGGTGCCGTCGAGGGCGTCGGCGTTCTGGTTGAACAGGCTCGCCTGGTTCAAGAAGACGCTGCCTGCGAGGTTCACGTCGGCGGCGAGGCCGGCCAGCAGGGCGAGGACGACGACGTTCATGGCGTGCGCTCCTGGGCGGTCTGGCGCTCGTGGTGGAACGCGAGGAAGGCCGCGATGATCCGCTGATCATCGGCGTTGATGCCGGCCCCCGGGTGGCGCGCCATGCGGCGCACGTAGTTGGGCCAGCCGCCCTCGGCGACCCGGGCCTGCACGGGGCGGGTGAGGTCGTGGCAGCGGCTGCAGCGGTTCTCGAACACGGCGTAATTGGCTTGCTGATCAAGGGGATAGCTCGACACGTCCAGCGCGCCAGGCACCCCGCCGCAGGCGACCACGAGGGTGGCGACGAGGCCGGCCGCGGCCAGCACCAGCGCGCCCCTCATCGCTGGGCCCCTTCGGCGATCCAGTCGATGATCTTCTGGCGCAGATCGGGCTGCAGGGACACCGAGTTCAGGGGCATGCGGGCGCCGAAGGGCGGCGTCGGGCCGGTCTTCTGCACCACCACGCTGCCGCAGGGATCGCCGGGCACGATGGCGACCCCCTGGCTGCGGAAGCCGCCGGCCAGGGCGGCGTCCAGCTCTTCGAGGTTCAGGCCGCCCACCGTCTGGCCGAGCCCGCCGGGCGACGTGTGACACCCGCAGAACCCGCGGAACACGGTGTCGCGCACCTCGACCCACGACACGTCGGTGCTGGGATCGGAGTCGCCCGCGGCGCACACGGCCGCGACGTCGTCGCGATCGACGCCCACGGCGGGGTCGAGCTCGCCGCAGCCCGTCAGGCCGAGGCCGAGCAGCAGGCCGGCCAGCAGCCCCCCCACCCGCGCGGTGGCGGCCCATGCGCGGCGCCCGCGGCGATCAGCCACCGGGCCCATCAAGCGCGGGTCCATCGGATCCCTCATCGGCTCACCTTCAGTTGAATGGGCAGCGACACGGCCGCCCCTCCGGTGTCGGGGCGGCGGTCCAAGCGCATCCCCTTGCCGGCTGACTTGCCGCAGGCCTGGGCCTCGGCGTCGCCGGTGCCGCGGCTGGTACTCGCGAAGCCGTCGGCGTCGATCACATAGGTCACGGTCGCGGTCGCGTTGGCCGCCCTCGGCTTGAGCCCCGCCACGCAGTCCTTGATGCGCGCCTTCACCGGCCCCAGGGCCCGGGCCACGACCTGCGCCCGCACGGCGCCGACCACCTGGGGGGCGCCGAACTGGGCCACCAGGGGCCCCGGTGGGGGCGGCGGCGGGGCCGACGGCGCGACCCGCGCGAGGCTGGCGGGCGCGGCCGCCGTCACGGGGGCGGCCGCGGTGACCGGCGCGGCCACCGTCGCGGGCGCGCTGG
>JAUHVS010000562.1 GCA_030424955.1 bacterium
GGGCGAACTGCACGCCGTGGGGCGCGAACACCCGGTTGGCCTCGGCCACCCGCAGATCGGCCCAGGCGGCGTCGACGGCGCCCCCCGGCACGTGGAACACCACCGGCAGGATGACGGGCGGCGCCTTGGGGGCGGCGGGCGCGGCCGCGGGGGCGGCGAGCAACACGAACAGCAGGGCCAGCACAGGCGCTCCGGGGCAGTCAGGCAGGCCCGCAGGATGCCACGGCCGGCGCCCTCGATGCGGCTGTGCCCCCAGATCCGCGCCCCGGCGCCTCGACTTGCCGTGCCCTTTCGCCCACCATCGCCCCGCCAACAGGAGGGCCCCATGCGACACCCCCGACCGCCCCTGCCCTGCCCCGCGCGCCCCGGCCGCGCCCGATGAGCGGCCCCCTCGACCTGATCCTGCGCCAGGGCCACCTGCCCGACGGCCGCACCGCCGACGTAGGCGTGGCCGGCGGCCACATCGTGGCCGTCGAGCCCCACCTGGCCGCCACCGCGCCCACCGAGCTCGACTGCGCCGGCCACCTGATCAGCCCGCCCTTCGTGGACGCGCACTTCCACCTCGACGCCGCCCGCGGCCTGGGCGACCGGGTCAACCGCAGCGGCACCCTGCTCGAGGGCATCGCCCTGTGGGGTGACATCAAGCCCGAGCTCACCGTCGAGGCCGTGTACGACCGGGCCATGGCCTACTGCGATCTGGCGGTGGCCCAGGGCATCGGCGCGGTGCGCACCCACGTCGACATCTGCGATCCGCGGCTGGTGGCGGTGGAGGCCCTGCTCGCCGTGCGCGAGGCCGTGCGCCCCTACCTCACGCTGCAGCTCGTGGCCTTCCCGCAGGACGGCTACCTGCGCGACCGCGACGCCGCCCCGCTGCTGCACCGCGCGCTGGACCTGGGCGTGGACGTGGTGGGCGGCATCCCGCACTTCGAGCGCACCACCGCCGAGGGCGACGCGAGCGTGGTGGCCCTGTGCCGGCTGGCCGCCGAGCGCGGCCTGCTGGTGGACATGCACTGCGACGAGACCGACGACGCCGCCAGCCGCCACGTCGAGGTGCTCGCCCGCGAGGCCCTGCGCCACGGCCTGCAGGGCCGGGTGGTGGGCAGCCACCTCACCAGCATGCACGCCATGCCCGACGCCTACGTGGCCAAGCTGCTGCCCCTGCTCGCCGAGGCGGGGCTGGGCGCCGTCAGCAACCCCGCGGTGAACCTGCACCTGCAGGGCCGCTTCGACGGCTACCCCCGGCGCCGCGGCCTGACCCGGGTGCCCGAGCTGATCGCCGCGGGCGTCCCCGTGGCCTTTGGCCAGGACTGCGTGCAAGACCCCTGGTACCCGCTGGGCACGGGGGATCTGCTCGACATGGCGTGGATCGGCGCCCACGCCACCCAGCTGATGAGCCAGGCGGGCCTGCGGGCCTGCTTCGACGCCGTGACCACCGCCCCCGCGGCGCTGCTGCACCTGGACGGCTATGGCCTGGCGCCGGGCTGTCGGGCGGATCTGGTGGTGTTGGCGGCGGCGGATCCCGTCGACGCGGTGCGCCGGCGGCCCGCGCGCCGCTGGGTGCTGCGGGGGGGCGAGATCATCGCCCAGACCGCGCCGCGGGACACGCGGCTGGCCTTGGCGGGGCGGCCGATCGCCCCGCGCTGGTAGGCGGGGCCTGGCTTCCCGACCCTCTGCTAGAGCAGCTTGAAGCTGGTGCTGAGCAGGATGCCGTTCTGGATCTGCCAGTCGTTGAGCACCAGGGGCACGCGCTTGGCCACCAGCACGTAGTCGATGCTGGCCCAGTCGGCGAGCTTCACGCTGGCCTTGCCGTTGATCTCGATGTTCATCAGGTCGGTGCCCTCGAGCTTCTGGCCCTCGGGGTCGATGTCGGTGTCGGTGTAGAAGGGCTGCAGGAAGTTCGCCGAGAAGCTCCAGGTGAACATCTTGTTCATCTCGCCCTTGAGCTGAACCTCGAGCTCACCACCGGCCTGCACGCTGTCCTTCAGGCTCACGATCTCGATGATGTTGGTGGTCTCGGCGCCCGTGGCGGGATCGGCGAAGGTGCCGTCCTCCTTCGTGATGATCTGGCCGCCGCTGGTGAAGATCTCCTGGGCGCCAACACCCAGCGAGAACGTGGCCGAGAAGGCCTTGTTGTCCCACGGGCGGGCGAAGGCGCCGGCCGACTGGCGCAGGTTCAGGGGCTCGAAGCTGCTGGTGAGATCCACCTCGTCGCCGGCCGTGAGGGTCTCGAGCGGGCCCTCGTCGATGCGGATGGTGCGGTCCTCACCGTAGACCTGCCAGCCGTTGAAGGCCTGGGTCTGCAGGCGGGCGCGGGCGTAGGGGCCCAGCCACGGCACCGACTTGAGGCTGTACAGGTAGGCGCTGCGCAGCTCCAGGTTGTCGACGGTCTTCAGGAAGGTGTCGATCTGGGGGCTCTGCGACCAGGTGTTGTTGAAGGCCAGCTTGTTCTGCCACTCGTGCTGCCCGACCCGCAGATCGGCGTTGGCGCCGAACACCACGCCCAGCTGGATCGTGGAGCCGTCGGGCTGACCGACGACGCGGCTGGAGTTGCTGAACGAGAAGTTCGCCCCCAGCTCCATGCCCAGGGTCCAGCCGTCCGGCTTCTTCTCCTCGCCGGTGACGACCTTGACGACCTTCTCGTCGGCCAGCACGGCGCCCTTCTCCTGAGCGTGGGCGGCGCCGCTGGCCAGCAGGGTCATGAGCACGAGGTTGCGGGTCTTCATGGGGCGGTCCTTCTGCAAGTGGAGTGACGCTCTCGGCGAGCCCAGGCGGCCGAGATGGGTGTTGGAGCACACAGAGGTTTCAAGACTCACGTGGCGCACCAGCGAGCCGGCACACCACGCCTGGACCGCAGAGGCGGCCCAAAGTCACATCGGGCCGTCGATCAGAACACCGACGACGACGCCGCCTCGAGCCCATCGGGGGGCAGCGCCTTGTCGATGCGCAGCAGCACGAACTTGCGGTTGTGGCCGAACACCACCTCGTAGCGGCCCTTCAGGTCCTTGGGCAGGTGCGGCTCGAGCTCGGACTTCACGCGGCTGCGCTCGGTGAACAGGTAGAAGGGCCGGTCCTCGCCCCAGTCCTTGAAAAACGGCGCGAGGTGCTTGGTCTCGATGGCCGGCAGCACCGTGTTGGCGCTGTAGAAGGTCTCGCCGCGCCAGTTCATGCGGTAGGCCACGATGGGCTCCGCGCAGCGGGCCCGGGGGAACTCGGGCTCGGCGGGCACCCGCATCGCGGTGGCCAGCAGGTGCCGCGACCAGTCGTCGTCGCTGCCCTCAAAGGGCGTGCAGCCCTCGTAGTACGCCGACCACAGCTCGGCCTGCGACCAGTGCACGCTCACCTTGGGCAGGTAGGTGTGCAGGGCGAACACCGCCATCCACAGGCCGGCGATGCCCAGCACGCTGGCGCCGTAGCTGCGCTTCCAGTCCTTGAAGAACGCCAGCAGCGCGTAAGCCAGCACCGCGAACAGCGTGATCCAGATCAGCGGCTGCGTGAGGTCGAGCAGCCACTGGTTGTTGGTCACGGCGTTGTCGAGGGCCTCGCCCTTGAGCGTGGCCAGGGTGTCTTCGCCCACGAACTGGGGCCACTGGCGGTCGTACTTGTAGGTGAACAGGTTGACCCAGTTCTGGCTGCCCTGCCCGTAGGCCGCCGGCAGGCGGGCCACGTCGAGCCCCACCCACACCACGATGCCCGCGGCGGCGCTCATCAGCACCCCGGACGCCTTCGCGCGGCCGTCCAGCAGATCGCCCAGGTACAGCGACGCGATGATGGCCAGCGGCGGGATGGCCGGCAGGATGTAGTGGTGGAACTTGGTGCTCGACTTGCTGAACAGGAAGAAGGCGAAGAGCCCCCAGATGAACACCAGGATCTCGAAGCGCTGCTGGGGCGTGTAGCCCTCGGCCCGGGCCCGCAGGCCGCCGAAGACCCGCGCGAAGCCCGCCGGCAGCAGGCCGATCCACGGGAACAGGCCGTAGCCGACCCACTGGAAGAAGTACTCGAACCCGCCGTCGTCCGTGCTGTGCACGCCGCTGAACAGCCGGTTGACGTGGTCGTGGATCCAGAAGCGCTTGAACCACTCGGGGTGGTGCCCACCGAGCATGGCCACCACCCACGGGTGGCCCGTCACGAACACCAGCAGCAGCCCCATGGGCACCTGTACCCAGGTGAGGATGCGCCACTCGCCGGTCACCACCATGTAGCCCAGGATGGCGCCGCCCATGGGCGCCCAGCCGAGCCAGCCCTTGGCGGGCACGGTGAGCCCGCAGGCGATGTAGAACAGGAACACGTAGAGCACCCGGCGGCGGCGCTCCCGCGACACCCGCCAGGCCGCGAACCCGCAGACGGGCAGCAGGGTCAGGGCCACGAACCAGCCCTTGCCCCGGCCCACGGTGAACAGCTCGCGCAGGTACCACTGCACCGCCATCAGCGGCCCGCGGTCCCCCGAGTACGGGCGGATCACGTCGGGGGAGCGGTCCATGGGCAGCATGGCGTAGAGCTGCCAG
>JAUHVS010000563.1 GCA_030424955.1 bacterium
GGGGGAGTTCGGCCTTGGGGTCCGGTAGGCACCTCGAATCGCTGCTGGGTTGGGCTCCGCGCCGCAGCTTGGTCGACGAGGCGCCGCTAACCCCCTGACTTCATTATGGTCACAGGGTTCGAGTCGGCCCAGTGAGGCCGTGCCCGAGCTCCCCGTGACCTGCCAGTGGCCCACGGCGCTGTCGGCGGCGAAGGGCGAGGCGTTCGCCTGGGCGTCCTTCATGGACATCGTGCACCCGGGGGCTGCGCCGGGGAGCGGTCCGCCCCAGGCGGCCGCCGGGTAGCGCCGGCGGCGTTCTCGAAGGGGGTCATCGTGCAGCCGCGCTTGCGGCCTGCGCACCGGTGCGTCCTGCGTTCGCGGTTGATGCGCTGAAACGCCAGGAAGTGCCGGGGGAGTTCGGGGTCACAGGGTTCGAATCGCCTCGAATCGCCGATGGCCTGCGCTCTGAGCCGTGGCTCGGTCGACAAGGCGCCGCTAACCCCCTGACTTCATTATGGTCACAGGGTTCGAATCGCGGCCGCGGCGGCCTCGGCGCTCTCGGCGTCGAAGGCGCTCTGGCAGAAGTACAGCGTGCCGTCGCCGCCCACCGTCCAGTCGAAGCGGCTGAACAGCCCGGGGCTGAACGGGTTGTTGGCGTCGTTCTGTGCCACCATCCAGCCGGCCTCGGCGTCCACCGCGTACAGCCAGTGCCAGCTCGCGTCGGCGCCCTCGCCCTGCTTCCAGAAGGCGGTGCTGATCTGGTGGGCGCCGGCGAAGCTGTCGGTGTACTCGCCGGCGATGGCCAGGCCCGGCGCCAGCGCGGACCACGGGAAGGCGCCCCCGCAGCCGCCGTTCGCGGGGTCGCTGGCGTCGGCCGCCGGGGCCGCCTCGGCCGCCTGCGCGGTGGGGCGTCGAAGGCGCTCTGGCAGTAATACCAGCCGCCCTCGGCCCGCGGCGCGTAGTCGAAGCGGCTGTACAGCCCGGGGCTGAACGCGTTGTCGTCGGCGTTGAGCGCCACGATCCACGGCACGTCCGCGTCGTCGCCGTGGGCCTCGATGGCGTACCGCGCCGGCATGCCGGCGGTGGCCATGATCCACGCGGCCCCGTCGATGTGGTGCCCGCCGTTGAAGTTGTCCAGGTAGTCCCCCGCGATGGGCGGCGGATCGGCGGGGGCGCCGCCCATGCCGCCGGCGCCGCCCATGCCGCCTTCGCCGCCCATGCCGCCGGCGCCGCCCATGCCGCCTGCGCCCCCGGCACCGCCTGCGCCCCCGGCACCGCCAACGGCGAACCCTGCGTCGAAGACCGGGTCTGCGCCAGCGGCGTGTGCGACGTGGCGTGCGTGGACTGCGTGAACGACGGGCAGTGCTCGGGCGGCGAGGTCTGCCGGATCCGCATCGGGCAGATCAACGAGTGCATCGCCAAGCAGGCCAACGGCAGCGGCTGCGGGCGCGACGCCGAATGCAGCAGCGGCTGGTGCGACGTGGGGACCTGCCGCGCGCGGCTCCCCGCCGGCTCGGTCTGTGTCGAGAACCGGGTGTGCGCCAGCGGGACCTGCTCGCTGGTGTTCCCGGATCCCATCCCGCGCTGCCGCTGATCGTTGAGCACGGGGGCCGGCCTGGCCGACCTCCACCACCCGGTGCTCGATCGAGCACGGGCCCCGCGGAGAGCGCCCGATCTCCCACGACCCCTGAGCCCCCGTGCCGTGGTCAGGTTTTGTCCATGGTCTACCCCCGACGTCGTGGATCGGCCGCGGTTGACCGACATCTTCAGCCTGGCGCGGGCCTGTCCGGCCCATGATTGCGGGGCCGAGGGTTGCGGCGACGCCTCGAAGCGCGGGTTTGCGTGCAAACACTCATTGAACAAAGCCGAAGTTGGCGGAACCTTCGGGGTCTTGGCCGACCCGCTGGGGGGGCGGCCACCTGCCGGTGTCGCGATTGGGGGGGGTATGCCGGGGCTGGCCGACGCGTTGGGGCTCTGCCGAAACATGGGGCCGTGGGATCGCCTGCTGCGCGGGGTGCTCGCCAGCTCCATCCTGGGAGTCAGCCTGGCGACCAACTACCTCGACAGCGACCTCATCCTGAGCGTCCTGGCGTATGGGTTCGCAGCGCTCAACGTCTTCGCGGTCATCAGCGGGATCTGCCCGATGTACTTTCTGACCGGAACAGACACCCGGGGGCCGGCCGCCCGTGGATGACGCCGCGCGGGCAACGGCGCCGGGCGGACCGCTTGGCAGCCCGCCAACGGCGAGGGCGGATCAGCCGCGGTTCGCCGAGCCCGGCCTCGTGGATGACGCGGGCTTTCGCCGGGTCCTGTTGCGTTCGGTGCTGCTGTTGACGCTGTTGGTCACCGGACTGGCTTCGGTGTTCTCGCTTCGGCTGACCCTTCACGCGGTGCGCGTCGAGCAGGCCCGCTCGCTGGCGGAGCGCCTGGCGAGTGGCATGCCTACGACGGGGTCACGGCACGTCGACGTTGCGGGGCTGAGCAAGCTGATCGACAGGTCGGCTGCGGGTGAGCGCGTGGTGCGTGGGGGGAGCGGCACCCTCCACTGGGGCTATGCCGTGGGCGAGTGGCCCGAGACCTGGGCGGCCCTCGAGACAGATGGCGCCGTGCTGCTCGTCTCCCGCCCCGCCCGCGACCTCAGCTCCGCGGACTTCGAGTCCGCCATCGGCCGGCTGCTGGTCACCGCTGCGGTCATCGCCTGGCTCGGCTTCTGGGGCGGGATCGCGCTGACCAACAAGGTGACCGCCGCGCTCAAGAAGAGCAGCCAGCAGCTGGTTCATGTGGCCACCCACGACGCCCTGACCGGCCTGATGAATCGCTTCGCCTTCGAGGCCCTGGGCAAGCAAGGCGTCGCCGATGGCCAGCGGCGGAGGCTCGCGAGCTGGGTGGTGTTGTTCGACCTGGACGGCTTCAAGGACGTCAACGACTCCCTGGGCCACCACCGGGGCGATGTCCTGCTGTGTGCCGCAGCGCGGCGCGCCGAGGCGGTGGTCGGCTCGCTCGGCAAGCTGGCGCGTTTTGGTGGGGACGAGTTCTCGGTGTGGGTACAGGACCAGACGGAAGACGTCGTCGAGGACTTCGCGTGGCGGCTCCACGAGGCCATGCGGCTCCCGTTCCTGCTGGATGAGCTCGAGGTGACCATCGGCGCCAGCGTGGGCTTCGCCGACTGTGATGGGACGGTCGGAGCGGCCGATTGTGTGGTGCACGCCGACGTCGCCATGTACGCCAGCAAGGCCCGTCGCTCCGGGCCCGTCCGCTACCACGCCAGTCTGGACACTCGCTCGGCCGAGCTGCTGTCCCTGCGCAGCGACCTGGGCGCAGCCCTGCAGAAGGGGGAGATCACCCTCCACTACCAGCCCAAGAGGGACCTCAAGACCGGCGCCTGGTGTGGCGTGGAGGCGCTGGCCCGTTGGTCGCACCCCACCCGGGGCTGGGTCTCGCCGGCGGTGTTCATCGACCTCGCCGAGCGTACGGGGATGATCGATGAGCTGACCTGGTACCTGCTCGACGTCGCGGCCCGCCAGGCCCGCCGCTTTCAGGCCGCGGGGCTGGACTGCCCCATCGCCGTCAACCTGTCGGCCCTGTGCTTCAACGACGCCGATCTGCCCGAGCTGCTTGCGGACTGGGTCGAGCGGGCGCGGCTCACCCCGGCCGCCTTCGAGTTCGAGCTCACCGAGAGCCAGGCGCTGCAGGATCAGGAGCGAGCCATCCCCATGCTCCAGCGTTTGTCGGTGGCCGGGTTCCGGCTGGCCCTGGATGACTTTGGCACGGGGATGTCGTCGCTTTCCTACCTCAGCCAGCTGCCCGTGGACGTCGTCAAGATCGACCGCAGCTTCGTGAGCCGGCTCGAGATCGACCCCGACAATGGCAGTCAGGATTCGCGCATCGTCGAGGCGATCGTTGGGCTGGCTCACCAGCTCAACAAGTCGGTGACCGCCGAGGGGGTGGAGGACCCGCGCACCGAGGCCTATCTGCGGAGCATCGGCTGCGACGAGTCCCAAGGCTTCGGGATCCAGCGGCCCGTGGACGGCGACACCATCTTCGAGCTGCTGAGCCGCGACGGGCCGCGGCTCGAGATTGCGTCGCAGGGCACCCCGCTCAGCGCGGGCTGAGCGCGCTCCAGGGGAACATCCCCCCGCAGCCCCCTTCGGCCGGGTTGCTGGCGTCGGGCGCCGGCGCGGCCGCGGCGGCCTCGGCGCTGTCGGCGTCGAAGGCGCTCTGGCAGAAGTACAGGGTGCCGTCCTCGCCCACCGTCCAGTCGAAGCGGCTGAACAGCCCGGGGCTGAATGGGTTGTCCCCGTCGTTCTGGGCCACCATCCAGCCCGCCTCGGCGTCCACCGCGTACAGCCAGTGCCAGCTCGCGTCGGCGCCCTCGCCCTGCTGCCAGAAGGCGGTGCTGATCTGGTGGTAGCCCGCGAAGTTGTCGGTGTACTCGCCGGCGATGGCCAGGCCCGGCGCCAGCGCGGACCACGGGAAGGCGCCCCCGCAGCCGCCGTTCGCGGGGTCGCTGGCGTCGGCCG